>CAIVSG010000064.1 GCA_903908555.1 uncultured Chlorobiaceae bacterium
ATTTTTCTCGAATCAGAGGATCCTGAACGCGATATCTATATCTATGTGAACTCACCAGGAGGAAGTGTGTCAGCAGGGCTTGGGATTTACGATACCATTCAGTATATCCGTCCTGATGTTTCAACAGTCTGTGTCGGCATGGCAGCAAGCATGGGTGCATTTCTACTTGCAAGTGGAGCAAAAGGCAAGAGAGCGTCGCTTCCACACTCAAGGATTATGATTCACCAGCCATCAGGTGGTGCGCATGGACAGGAAACCGATATCATTATTCAGGCGCGTGAAATCGAAAAGATCCGCCACCTGCTTGATGAGCTGCTTGCCCGCCATACCGGTAAGGACGTAACGCAGATCAGGGTGGATTCAGAAAGGGACCGCTGGATGAATGCACAGGAAGCACTCGATTATGGTCTTATTGACTCAATTTTCGAGAAACGCCCAATGCCTGAAAAGAAAGACTGATCCGTCTAGTCCGTTTATTCACATTTTTACTTATCAGCAGTAACCGATTTTTTTATCATGAGCGATCCTGTGGCATCTTTCAATCTGGAAAAAACCTATAACCATCACGATGTAGAAGATCGCTGGAGAAGTGCGCACTGGGAGGCGCTCGGCAGTTTCCATGCCGAAAGCTCAAGTGTTCTGGAGCGAAGAAAAACTCCATATACCGTTCTTATGCCTCCTCCCAATGTTACGGGAAGCCTTACGCTCGGTCATGTACTGAATCATACGCTGCAGGATATTTTTATTCGTTACAATCGAATGACAGGTCATGAAGCCCTCTGGCTTCCCGGGACCGATCATGCCGGCATAGCGACCCAGACGGTGGTTGAGAGAAAGCTGAAAAAAGAGGGGATAACCCGCCACGATCTCGGGCGAAAAGAGTTTCTCGACCATGTCTGGCAGTGGAGGGAGGAGTATGGCGGTCTCATTTTGAAGCAACTTCGTCGTCTCGGCATTTCATGCGACTGGCGACGTAACCTCTTCACGATGGATGAAGGGGCATCACAAGCTGTTGTCAACGCTTTTATTACCCTCTATCGTGACGGCCTGATTTACCGTGGCACCCGCATCATTAACTGGTGCCCGGTTTCACAGACGGCACTTTCCGATGAAGAAGTTATCATGAAGCCTCGTCGTGATAATCTTGTCTATGTGCAGTATGCTCTTGTCCGCCATCCCGGACGATACATTACCATTGCGACCGTCAGGCCCGAAACCATTCTCGGTGATGTGGCAATTGCTGTTAACCCCCGTGATCCCCGATACCTTGATCTGGTCGGCGAACTTGCCATAGTGCCGGTTGCAGGAAGGCATATCCCTATCATTGCAGACGATTATGTCGATATTGACTTCGGTACCGGTGCATTGAAAATAACCCCGGCACACGATGCGAATGATTACGAAGTCGGCAAACGCCACAATCTTCAGGCTATATCGGTTGTCGGCAAAGACGGAAGAATGATCGATGAGTACGGATACGGCGGTATGGACCGGTTTGATGCTCGTACAAAAATCCTCAATGATCTCGAAGAGCTTGGCAACCTTGTCCGGGTTGAAGAGTATGAACACAATGTAGGGTATTCCGAAAGGGCGGATGTCGTTGTTGAGCCCTACCTTTCCGAGCAGTGGTTTGTCAAAATGTCGCCACTGGCTGAGCGCGCGCTTGAAGTCGTCAATGATGGAGAAATACGGTTTCATCCCCCGCACTGGATCAACACCTATCGCCATTGGATGGGAAACATAAAGGACTGGTGCATCTCTCGCCAACTCTGGTGGGGGCACCGTATTCCTGCCTGGTACGACACAGAAGGTAAGGTCTGGGTTGCAGCCTCTTACGAAGAGGCCTGCCATCTAGCCGGTACCGACAAGCTTGTCCAGGACGATGATGTGCTCGATACATGGTTCTCTTCCTGGCTATGGCCACTTACAACGCTTGGATGGACTGATACAAAAAGCGACAATGATAACCTGAGAGCGTTTTATCCAACCGATACGCTGGTAACCGGACCGGACATCATTTTTTTCTGGGTTGCCAGAATGATTATGGCGGGGCTCTATTTCAAAGGAGAGGTCCCCTTCCGTGACGTTTATTTTACCAGCATTATCCGTGACATGAAAGGCCGTAAACTTTCAAAGTCCCTTGGCAACTCCCCCGATCCTATCAAGGTCGTGGACACCTATGGGACGGATGCCCTTCGCTTCACCATTATTTATATTGCTCCTCTGGGTCAGGATGTGCTGTTTGGAGAGGAAAAGTGTGAACTCGGCCGGAATTTTGCCACAAAAATATGGAATGCCTCACGTCTGGTCTTTATGCAGCGCGAGAAGTATTTCGCCGATCATGAAGAGTTTGCAGCTGTTTTTCAGAACTTTGATCCTCATTCCGGGGGTTTTGATCTGACCGGGCAGTGGCTTCTTGCAGGGTATCACGACATGCTCGACCGCTATCATACGGCGTTCAGTCAGTTCAAGGTTAATGATATTGTCCGGTTGCTCTACGACTTCTTCTGGGGCGATTACTGTGGCTGGTACCTTGAAGCGCTCAAAGTACAGCTCTCCGGAGATGTGACTCGCCAGGAAGCCCAGCACGCTGTTTGTCTCGCGGTGCATGTTCTTGAGGGTTTCCTTAAGGCATTGCATCCGGTCATGCCTTTTATAACCGATGAGATTTGGCATCAGATTCTTCAGCGTCCTTCAGTTGAGAGTATTGCTCTTTCGCCGATGCCCCTTTCCGATCCCGAGTTCCGCCATGCAGATGTTCAAGGGTTTACCCTGATTCAGAAACTGATTACCGAAATCAGGAGTCTTCGCTCATTGTTCGGCGTCCCGCACAACAGCGAAACTGAAGTTCTTCTCTGGCCTTCCAGCGACGTCGATCGCCGGATATTTGAGTCGAATCTTCTGCTCATTGCGGCGCTTGGCCAATCTATTCCCAAGGTGATGACAGATGAAGAGAAGCCACGGCATGCCGCCGGGTCTGTCGTTGAGGGTAATGAACTATTTGTAAAGCTTGAGGGGTTAATATCGTTTGACAAGGAGCGTGAACGACTCCAGAAAGAGATTAACAATATCTCTTCCTATGTAAATTCGGTCCGTAAAAAGCTTTCAAACTCAGGCTTTGTTGACAATGCTCCAGCGGAAGTAATTGATAAAGAGCGTGAAAAACTCAAGGAAGCTGAGGATAATCTTGCAAAACTCAACAGCAACTTAACGGTGCTTAATGATTGAGTAAGCTTGTTTTTGTATGAAAATTATATATCTCTCTATGGTGTGAGAGAAGAAAAAAATCGTTTTTTTAGATTTAATCACCCTGAAATGATATTTTGTCGTTTTTTCACTATCACGTCAGCCATCAGGACAGGTATAAATCGCCGAAGTTCGCAAGGGAGAAGACATACATGAGGCAGCTTAAGATAAGTAAACAGATAACAAATCGCGAGAGCCTTTCTCTCGATCGTTACCTGCAGGAAATAGGAAAATATGATTTATTGACGGCCGAAGATGAGGTCAAATTGACCAAGGCAATCAAAGAGGGCTTTGATATGCCGGTTGATAC
>CAIVSG010000065.1 GCA_903908555.1 uncultured Chlorobiaceae bacterium
AACCTGGTTGAAGCAGGTGTGGTCGATCCTACCAAGGTAACCAGAAGCGCTCTTGAGAACGCTGCATCAGTTGCCAGTATTCTTTTGACCACCGAAGCCGCAATTACCGACATCAAGGAAGATAAATCCGACATGCCGGCAATGCCTCCGGGCGGAATGGGTGGAATGGGCGGCATGTATTAATTTCGGCGCTCTCCATCTCTACCTCTTTAAAAAAAAGCCAGCCTTCGGGTTGGCTTTTTTTTTAAAGCATTTCTGTTGTTCTACTCTTTGAATTTCCAGTACCGACCATGAGAGGAATCGACCGCTTCGAGTGAAAACCGGTCGTCAGCATTGAGATCCTTTTTCAGGATGTAATAGATGTCCGAAAGCACCGAGCGGGAATCCCTGTAGTAGGAGTGGCCAAGCGCGCAGGTTCCGACATTTGTTGCATCGACCGTTTCGATACCTGAGGTGATGATTGCGCCTCCATTCGCATCACCGGCTCGTCTGAATGCATGCAGCCGTGTTGAGAGTTTCAGGGCTTTATCTTTGCCTGAAACATAGAGGGTCACTCTCGCTCCTGATTGTACAAGAGCTGGAGCGATATCCCTTGTGAAGATCTCGGCGTCTATGTCGGGGGCTGCCAGTATCAGTGACTTGAAGTTTGTATTCAGATAAGGTTTTTTCGATAACAATTCCAAGAACGCGATCGTCAGCGCTCGTGCGCCCATACTGTGGCCAATAAGGTAGATGTTCTTCGACCCTGAAGAGAGAGCAATGTCTTCGAGAACCTTTACCAGATCTTTTTCTGCCCATGCAACGCTCGTTTCATCGGCGATATAGCCGCTGATGTGCCCTTGGGATGGCCAACTGAAAAAGAGCGTGCATCCCTTGAAATCGAGGTCGCTGACCATTTGGCCGATTCCCCGGGCAGCCTCATCAAACGTTATGTTGTAACCGTGCACATAGATCAGTATGCTTTTTTCTTTTGAATCAGCCATAGTTTGCTTCAGACGGTTCAGAAGTTCCTCCCTGCTGAGTACCGACAGATCAAGAGATTCGAGTTGCTGGTGGTTTTCCCGGTCGAAGCTTGAGGGAATGATTTTACCGATGCGATGGTCATCCGGGACGCTCACCTTTGCAATGCCGTAAGTGATGATGCTCCTCTCGCGCCCGTATTTTTTTCTTGCATCGGTAGCCCCGGTATTGTTGCGGTCGGTTGCGTAAAAGGCCTGTACCGGCGCTTTCAGGGGTTCAACACTGTTGGTAACGCTGATTGATGCGCAGCCTGAGAGGAACAGCATGAGTGCTGTGATCAGACGGAGGGCGTTCTGTTTGCCGGATATCATGGTTATAACCGTTTTCGTTGAAGGGGCTGCGGCTCCGTTTGGCAGCTTCAGTGCATAATTTACGGTAATTTCAAATCTTTATCAGGCTTATACTTTGAACTTGCAACAAAAAAAATGGAGACGACAAGTGCTGGTAACCTAAAAAGCCATCTCGAACCACGTTCTGTTTGGCTTTATTTTGTGATTGATGGTTAATATTGACTATTATAAGGTTTTTATTATGGTCTATTCCGGAGGCTACCTTCATGCAATACAGTACGTCCATCAAGCCCATCAGCTTTTTGAAAACTCACGCTTCGGAAGTTATTCGGGTGGTTTCAGCCAGCAGAGGAACCATGATTATTACCCATAACGGTGAAGCAAAGGTGATTGTGCAGGATGTTCATCTTTATGAAGAGACGCAGGAAAGCCTCGCTTTGTTGAAAATACTGGCTCAAAGTTCCCAGAGTATTGAGCAGGGAAGGTACAAGCCAGCCAGCCAGTCGTTTGCTTTGATCCGCCAGCAGATTGCAAAGCAGCCGGAGTTATGATGTATGAGGTTTTCCTGACGGACGATGCGGAGGCTGATATTTTGGATATCTGGAAATATGTTGCCCGTCACGATTCAGTTCAACAAGCTGACTCTCTTCTTGATGGGTTGCAGGAAGCTTGCCAGACTCTTGCTCTTTTTCCTGATCGTGGGCATTGCCCACCCGAACTTCAGAGAGTCCATGTTCTGGAGTATCGTGAACTCCATTACAAGCCGTATCGAATTATTTACCGGACCATAGATCGCAAGGTTTTTATTCACTGTGTGCTGGATGGCAGAAGAGATATTCAGGTTCTCCTTTTCGAACGGTTGATTCGTTGGCCGCAGTAGCTGAATATTGTCATGTTCATTGAACTGAAGGAGCTGTTGAGATCGTTATTGACGGCATCACCGTAAAAACTGTTGCCTACCGGACAATCCCGATCACACTGTATTGAAATTTTTCAGCAGTACCAGAAACATCTCAAAACTATTGACCTCTACCGAGAGGGCCTCAAACTTATTCGATCAGTTTATCAGCAACATAATGCACTTTAGGATCCCGATTCTCCGGAGCATAAGCTCTGGAGAATCTTCAGGCCAAAGCTTTTTTTTGCAAGGGAAGCGTTTGAAGCGAGCCGGAATGAGCGGATTCTGAAAGAACGTCCTGACTGAAGTGTCGTGAATGCAGGGGGTATTGTGAGTGAAACGATAATGGTTGACAACGTGGAAGAATAGAGACGTGCCAAAGAGTAATGGATAAAAAAAAAGCCATTCCCTGAAGAATGGCCTTTGATCTGATTCTGCGAAGAAGTGATTCAGTTATTCAAGTATGTTTCCGCTGCAATCCAATCCTCAATATCTGCTCCATGGTTTGAACCTTTTTCTTCCCATAGATAATAAGCCATGAGCCGAATATCCTCTTCAAACTGTTCCGTTGACTTTACTGTACTATCGCTCGTCTTGCTTTTCATCTTCGACCTTGTTGATTCATTTTTCATAAGTGACTATCGCGCGATTAAAACATCGCATTTTCTTTTTTATCACCTCATTATATAACGAATAATTGATGCACTTGCAAAGATTATTCGTTATAATTATTTAAATAATTTATAGTTATGGGTAAGCTCACTTGCCATATAGCGATAACATCATGCAAAAAGCTGAATCTGCACTCTCCGGGTATTCTGGAGAAACTGCACCACTGATTCTGAAGCGCCCCCTGAAGAAGGGAACGGACGGTTACTTAACTTTTGTTGTAACCGATTACTTTGATGGTCGCGGCAAAAAAAGGAATTACTATGTAAAATCCCGCTCTATCAAACCCTCTTTAATTTTGTTAAAGCTCCTCACTATCTAATAGTAAGTATTAATGTGCTGTAATATAGTGGACCATACTACCTGCGACCCAACAGATAAAAGGGATTATGTCTCTGACGGGAGTTTTACCCTGTATATTCATCGCGGCCACAATATTAGAGAAAAAATATTCCCGCTTCAATAGTTCATTCTCCCCATTTCCTTGTTTATCTTGGCTTTTCGGAATATTCCCCAAGCAGACGGGATGCCCGGAAATAAGGAAATATTGATCGAATTGTAAAGTTTGTGTAACGTGTTGGTTGATCTTGAAGCTCATTATTCTCTGTATATTTTTTTATAATATTTTACAGGTCTCTTGCCAGGAAATAAATATGAAAGCAGTCGTTCTCTTGAGCGGAGGTATGGACAGCCTTGTTACCACCGCAATGGCGCATGAGCAAGGTTTTGAGCTTGCGGCCATGCATGTCAATTACGGGCAGCGGACTTGGCAGAAGGAGCTTGAATCGTTTCGGGCTATCTGTAACCACTACCATATCGAGCAGCGCCTTGAGGTCAATGCCGATTTTCTTGCACAGATTGGCGGCTCTTCTTTGACCGATTACTCCATGGCGGTGGGTGGCGCCGATCTGCATGGTTCTTCAATCCCCACCAGTTATGTCCCTTTCCGCAACGCCGGTTTTCTCTCCATGGCGGTCAGTTGGTCAGAAGTGATTGGTGCCAGCAAGATCTTTATCGGGGCGGTTGAAGAGGACTCTTCCGGTTATCCTGACTGCCGCAAGGTTTTTTACGATGCCTTTAACAGGGTCATAGAGCTTGGTACAAAACCCGAAACAGCGATCGAAATTCTGACACCGCTTATTGAAATGCAGAAATCGGAGATTGTTGGTAAAGGCCTTGAGCTCTCGGCACCGTTTGCATTGAGCTGGTCATGCTATAAACGAGAGGGGAGTGCCTGCGGCCTTTGCGACAGTTGCGCCCGACGGCTCAGGGCTTTCAGCCATGCGGGCCTGCGCGATCCGATTGATTATGAAGAACGTCCGCTGTATATTTAACCTGTTGCAGTCAGGTATAGAGTAATAATCACTTTTCAAATCTACTTTTAGTCATGAAATCTGTCAAAACACTCTCTTTTGAACACGACTCTTCGGCAGCAAGGTTCAAGCTCTCGTTTGGCCTCATGGCGGCCATCTGGATTCTTGGCCTTGTCGGTCATTTTACGCCGCTGCTGGAGTGGCCCGCTCTGGCTCTTTATGTTCTCGGTTCCATTGGCCTTGTGCTCTGGCGGGGTAAAACGAAGGGGGAGTGGAAGGAGATGTACGTTGGCGGAGGAGATCTGAAAAAGTCGCTTTTGTGGGGTGGCATTGCTGGAGGCCTGCTTTTTTGTATGGATATCGCCAACACCGTGATGTACTACAAAAACGGTGGAGCACCAATGGCCGGAATG
>CAIVSG010000066.1 GCA_903908555.1 uncultured Chlorobiaceae bacterium
CGCTTACTCCCTGATTGCAATGCCTGCGATGTAATACCTGCCACTTCACACCTCTCTGCCAAAGCTTCCATGGCATTTACTTTGCTCGAGGTATCTGGGACAAGGGTTTTCACCGTTTCTTCAACTTCATCAAGTATTTCCTTTACAAACTCCCCGCTACCAAGTATCCGCTCATCGCTAAATTGCTTCTGCCCTCGCTGACGCAACGACAAAACTTCCGACCATCCACCTGCGGAGCGCACCAAACCGCCTCCGGTCAGCTCACACTGCTTTCCCAGACTGCACTGCTCTAACACAAATTGAAGATATGCACTTCGCGCAGCTCTCTCTCTTTTGCCAAAATAATGGAGTACATATTCCCGATCCTGCCAATCACGCTTTATCCTGTTTATCACAGTGGCATGACCGCTCCAAGGGTAGTTGGCCAGTTCCTCCAATGAGCTGACAAGTCCAGCCCTCAGTGGATTGAGATGGATATAGCTGACCAGTTTCAGAAAATACGGTTCCTCTTCGCAGATAATTGATTTATACCGATTCTGAAACAAATGCCCGTGCCTAAAATGACGGCGATTGTACAAGACTGCATAGCTGGTTAAAAACTTTCGCATAAATATGGAGAGGCCAGCCCCTCCGCTTTTCAACAACAGATGAGCATGATTAGTCATCAGCGCCCAAGCATAAATTCTTGTCCCTGTTGCAGCAGCCGCAATACCCAAACGGGACACAAACAGATGACGATCATCATCATCCATAACGATATGGTTCCCTTCAATTCCCCTAACCATCACATGATGCAGGGTTCCCGGTGTATCCAATCTTGCTCCTCTCGGCATTATATGCTTTGGTTGTTTTTCTGAGCTTATACCAACAGTACACCCTTTAATGTACTGTTTTCAAAAATTAAATACACATAGTCACCAACGTCCCCCATAATTAGAAATGCAGACTGCCATCGCATGCAATTAACCGGCAATTCTGAGGCTACCTGAAATTGTCCCGCAGGCTGCGGGACAATTGCCAACTACAATATTCCTTCGAACATCTATGCTCGAATTATCCTCTCCCCGCAGCATCAAGCATACTCTGCACATAGCTCTCCCGATCCTCTTCCTGAAAAAGGATATTGCGCTTCTGCATTTCAGGCTTCTCCATGTTCCAAAGCATCCTCATTGTCGCAGATGAGGTGTTCGAGACAATGAAAGAGTGCAGGCTCACAGTTGGATCTCCGAGACGCTGCTCTATCTCCTTGATCGTCTCATGAAACTGGATTTTGGGATCTGTAGGCCCAAGGTTACGGATGCCCTTGGGGTCAACAAAAATAATGCGCTGTTTACCATCCTCTATCAACCAGAGAATGAAGTCCGGATGGAAATTGCCCGCCTCAAAAAAGCCGACACCCCAGCCCTTGCTTAAATTTCTGAGCAGATAGAGCTCCCTTGACTTGAAAAAGTCAGGGGAGCCATCATGGAATGATTTAAGATCCTCAACGAACTGTCGCTCACCTTTATTAAGCGGTGCAGGAGTGATTTCAACGATTTTCTGGTCGAGATAGAGCAATGGCTGGTACAGATGTTTTTCAAACCAGATAGCCTTCATACCCCTGAACTCCCAAGGCTTAAGAACACCCTGCTCGATTGAACGTTTAAGTTCATCAAGTTTTGCAACAATCTCCTCCTGAGACCTGTCGATCATGATACGGTAGTAACCCTCATCCGGTGACTCCTTTGTGCAGAGGAAATTAGGGTCATCAGACTCCAGATCGCGATACTCCAGATGCGGCAGCTCCCACTCACGTTTGCGAAAAGTGTAATAACGCTCGGTATACTTCTTGAGCAAAGAGAGGGCTATTTCTTCCCATAAACGAACCTTTTCAAAAGAATTGAACACCATCTCTTCTGCCGGAATCAGTAAACTGTACCAGCTCTGATCCGCAAGAAGTTCCTGAATATTCAGCCAGGTAAGGTTCAGGTTATACCAGCCCCGCTCTGCCTTGAAACGTTCAAGTTCAAAAGTAAGCCGATCAATATCGAGAAATGCTGCGTGCTTTGGTGTTAAATGTGTTTGATTGGGGGACGCTTCTGCATCCCCACCCTTTAGACCGCTGGAACGCAAGGATTGTATCTTGGGGTACCAATTGAGAACGATCTGATTTTTTTGCAAATACAAGGTTCCAGGATCACGGGCTATATCCGGCTTGGTAACCATCGGAATTGGCCCAAGCTTTCGGAACGCGTCACCGAAATCCGTACTTACCCCATTAATGCTCTTCTTGATCCTGATCATCCTGAGTGGCTGCATCCCGAGATTTTTAATGACAGGAAGAAGAAACTCGATTCGGTCATCGTTGGTTGGCAATCCCTCCTCTTCAAGATAATCGCGGAACTGTGCCATATAGTCTGCATGAATACCGAAAATACCAAGCGTTTCAAGTACCCCGATATGACGAGGTCGTTCGATCCCCTCCGGCAACTGCGTCTTGTTGCTGCGCTTCAGGCTTCGGGCAAAACCTTTTAGGCGCACTCCCCGGCCAAAAAGCTGGATAATCTGAGACCCCTCGCCTTTGCCAACATTCATCAGCCCCATGGTAGATACTCGCCAACTGCTCCACCCCTCAGTAAATTTCTTCGACCCTATCAGAAGGTTAATCGGTGAGTGCGGCTTGTTGATCTCATGGAACAAAGAGCCCTTAAATTCACGCTCACCGGTAGCAATACCGTTTTCCTCACACAGTTTCACCAGTTTGGCATCATCACCGACATTGATAACGCCGAAAGGTTTATTTTCAGCCCCCAACTGCAAGGCCACCTCACCGGTCGCCCCCTTCAGGTTTTCCAGAGAGAGATGACCACCACCCGGAGCATTAAACAGCGTCGCAAGCGTATCATCAAATACCTGCGCAGGGGTAAGCCCGCAGGTATTGAGATAAGTAAAACGCCCTGCAAAAAGGTTTTTTCCGGTAGCAGTTTCAATACCCTGGTTCAAAACGCGCTCCACCAGTTGTATACTGCCTGAACGGTCTGAGACATAGCGAGAAAGGAACTGCAAAATCTCGACAATATCCGAAGCATCCCGGGCGGCCAGTGTCGCTGTAACGCTCCCGCCAACAAATATCCAGAGTGGCTTCTCGATATTGAACGGTCGGAACGTCGCCTCTTGCTCCCGATACAACCGCTGCTGCTGATAGAACGACAGAAGGCATGCCACCATATAGAGTTCAAGATGGTTCTGCTGCGTCCCTTCATCAAGATTGAGAATCTGGTAGTCCTTGCCAAAACCATCACCATAAAAATAGCGATACGAATAATCAAAAAGCGTACACTTTGCATAGAGTGAAATCAGATTCGGCTTGCCCTTTACTGCCTGGCCAAAAGTAGCCGAATACTCAAAAGAAAATCCCTTTTCGCAAAGCGCATTGCGTGCCTTCATCCAGGCACCCTCTTCACCGCCACTTGTTCCACGATGCCCCTCATCCACCAGCACCAGATTGTTATTTTCAAATGCATCAATGGCGATAGTCTTCTCTTTGGCCTCCTCGCGCAGTTTGGTTACTTCAAGAATTTCGACCGCATGGCTCGAAAACAATCCTCTTCCATCCTTGCTGAACAACTCGGCATCAATGCCTGCCGCATCAAATTCCCGGAGGTGCTGCTGTGACAGCCCCTCATTCGGAGTAAGCAGCAGAATACGATTGAGTTCCCGGCGGTGACCATATTTTAAAAGGTAGAACTGGTATTGCAGAATATTGACATGCATGAGCAACGTCTTGCCGCTGCCGGTGGCACTCCAGTATGCAAGTTTGTTGATTTGCGGCCAGGCTTCAGCCTCTGCATCAAAAGGAGTAATCTGGTCGGCTTCGGATTTCTCCACATTGTAAGCTGCAACCTGTATGTTCAACTCCCTGAGGAGCGCATCCGGATCACTGAAATACCGGTCAAGATAGATCTCGGTAAAAAGCAGGGTGAGATACTGAAAGTATTTCCAGACAATCGACTCCTCCCCGCGTGTGATACGCCGTTCATTGAGCCGCATGGTGTGGCGGACAATGTTCTCATCATATTCCAGCAGTAGCTCAGTAGTAAGCTCTGTCATATTAAAGAGCTGCGCTGTAAGGGCGTGGTGAAAGTGGTGGACATTATGCTCATCCAACCCCTCCTGTGCCTCGTTACGCAAATGTTCGGCCAGATCCTCAAATCGCTTCACCTTGAACAACGATAGCATCCACTGGTTAAGTACCAGCTTGAAAGCAAAAGGCACCTGCGGTTTATTGCCGCTCTTTCCGCCCGAAGCTGCCGGTGCGGCAAACATATCTGTGGCACCGCTCTTTTTTGGTCGTCCTCGGGCCATCATTTACCTCCCTCGTCATCTGAGGATTCCATTCCCCTCGTTTGCAGGCTATCTGCATGACCACCATCTCCCGCTGCCAGTTGCTCTTCAATAAAACGCTGCATCTCCTCTTTCTTTGGCAACTCCAGCAGATACTTCGAGACAAAAAGCTGATTATCAATTCCTGCCAAAGCAAATTCAACCAGAGAGTGGTTCTTATGAGTACACAAAAGAATTCCTATGGGTGGATTGTCATCCTCACGCATCATGCACTTTCTGTACCAGCTCACATAGGTATTGAGCTGACCAATGTTTTCATGGCTGAACTCGGCAAGTTTCAGCTCAACCAACACATGGCATTTCAGAATACGATGATAAAAAACCAGATCGACAAAGTAGTATTCATCGCCGATCAGTATTCGTTTCTGACGCGCTTCAAAGCAGAAGCCGTGTCCAAGTTCAAGGAGAAAATCTTCGAGCTTATCGATAAGCAGATCTTCGAGCTGCGATTCTCCCATGACCTCTTTGGATTTCAGGCCGATAAATTCAAACAGATAGGGATCGCGGATATCAAGTTGAGGGGATTGCCGATCTGCATGCTGGTGAGCAAGCTTCGAAAGCTTTTGTTTGTCGCGGGAAAGGCCGGAGCGTTCATAGTAGAGAGTGTGAATCTGCCGTTTCAGCTCACGCACCGACCAGTTTCCCTGAATAGACTCTACCTCATAAAAGCTGCGTTTGGTCGCATCGTTCAGCCCAACCAGTAGTTTGAACATACTGTAGGAGAGGTGGGAGAGCAATGTATCTGAAGGAAACTCCAATTGTGCCGACGGCGTAGGCACTTTCTCAGATTGGTCAAGCTTTGACAATGGCAGCAACGGACGCAATTGTGCCGACAGTGTCTGCACAATCTGCGGATAGGTTCGGTAGAATCGAAGATAGTCATAGAGCTGGCGGCGATTGCAGTTGCTGACGTCATGCAGTCGCCCGGCAAGTGCTGAAAGTACCTTATCACCATAGGCAGCACGGTCGGAGCCATTGAGCTCATATTCAGCGATATAACAACCGATAAGCCAGTTGCGAAGGGTCAGACTTGTGTTGACCGCCCGCGAAGCTTGTGCCGCAAGTTCAGCATGAATCTGCCCGATAGCAGCAACCAGTTGCTCGAACGACAATGAAAATAACGCAGGAGTTGCCATTGCTTACACTCCCTCCCTGTTTTCAAACATAAGCCGGTGAAAATCCTCCTCAATCAGGCGCACTTTCCATGTTTCATCATCACGCCGAACATTGGGCAGATTATTACCGCCATTGACATAGATGAGATCAAAGTCTGTATCCCTTGTGGAGTAAGCATGTTTTCTGAACCACTCATCAAGCACAAGATTGTCCTGCTCCGGTTCACCGGTAAGTTTGCGCCAGATGATGAGCGTTTTTTTGCCATCGGGTGTTCTGCCGGTGACCGTACGGAACCACCAGGGAGCACCCTCCTCCTGCCTGAGACGACCATTCAGGCGCAACCGCTTTTCGCTGTCGCGCTCAAATGCGGCACTGAAGCTTTGCGGAGCGGCAATGTGCTGAACCGTAAGGCCGATCAGCCAGTTAAAGGTCTCAAGAAGATCAAGGTTCACTTCACCGCTTTCATCTGAACCCGGACGCTTCACCTTGAGCTTGTATGCCGTTGGGTCAGTGAACGCCTGAACATTAAGCAGCGACTGACTGCCGCGAGTCTCCACGTCAAGCATGTAGTGCAGGAGGTAGTGCTCCCTGAAGCTGTCAGCCCCCTGGGCATCAGGCGAATCGAGCGCAAGTTTCTGCTGTCTGGTACGGCTGGTTTCGAGATTGTTGAGGGCATCTTCGTAGGATTCGAGCTTCACCACTTTGAAGGCGTGTGAAATACCCGTCTGCGGAGCTGTAGCTTTGCCCTCTTTCCATTCTGCGGAGTAGACCACCTTCTGTATGCGGGGTTTCAGGATAGTGTCGAAGTGTTCACCCTGTTCTATAAGAATGTATTTTCGTTTACCCTGATCCTGACGATTGAGAGAGAGGACTGCATGAGCGGTGGTGCCGGAACCGGCAAAGAAATCGAATACAAAATCTTGCGATACGGATGCCTGTTGGCAGAATCGCTCGATCAATGTGGTTGGTTTTGGCCCTCCGAAGGTACGCGATTTGCCAAAAAGATTGGTCAACTCCTTTTCGCCATCGGTATAATCGTTAACGACAGACTTTGAAACGTTGGTCTCAACCTCGTGAAGAAAACTTTTTCTCTGCGGAATCTTGTTCTCATCATCGCCCCACGCTATCCTATGATCAACAACAAGCTCTGAGAAACAACTCTTTTGTTTGCCAAGTGGATAAAATGGCCAACTCCATCCACGTTTTGGTGCTGGACAAGCTTTTCCTGTCACGGGATGTACGGGAGTATAAAATCTATAAGCCGAATTATTCGGATCCCGAAACTCTGCTTTCTGGGAATCTTCCTTTATCTGGGGCATTGATGTATCTACTTCTCGCCAAACCCAAATCTTTGCGTTCAGCTTTTTTGCATCCGATTCATCGACATATCTGCCGGAGCCATCACGATACTCTGCCCGATTGTAATTGTATATCCCTTTCCATTCATCAATGGGTTCGTTCTCGTCACCGGCAATTTCGGCTTTATGAGCCCGAAAAAGGTTTCTGAGTTCTGACTCCACTTTTGTTATTGGCGGATAGAGCGGATTTATCTTTTCTATGAGTTCCATTATCTCGATAAAACCCGGCTTTGACTCGCGAAACATTGAAAAATCGGATTTTACAACGTCAATATTTTTAGAGTAGACCTCCACATACTCATGATTGGTGGAATAGGTGGGTGATTGATTCTTGGTTGTATTTTGAACCCAGATAATCTCCTCTACACGGTTTTTTCGACCAAAAACACTATCCATCACACTCTCAAGATGATTCCTCTCAAGAGCATCAATGCTTGAAAACATCACACTGTTTGCTGTCAGTAACGGATATGATGCGTCTAATCTTTCCGAGATCATGGTCAGCCACGATGCATGCTGGTAACTATCCTTGTAACAGAAACCATCTCCCCCCGTATTGTAAGGAGGATCAATGTAAACGCACTTCACTTTCTCTCGAAAACGAGCTTGCATCAATGATAATCCATGAAAATTATCCCCATGAATCAACAATCCGTCAAGGCTTTCATCCAGATTATCAATCGCTGAGAGTAGTCCCTGTTTAAAAACAGCATCAAAAAGTGCACTGTCCGCCATCAGATAAGGATGCGTCTTCAGGTACTCAACGCTGCCAACTTCGGCCTGACTGAACAGCCCCGGCTTGTCGTCGCTGGGTGTTTCAAGCATACCAAGGCTTTGCCACTGCTCCCATTGCGTCTGGTTCGCAGCAATCTTCCCATAAAATGTCTCGGGTATGCTGTCAAGCGTGATGCAGTAGTTCGTCTCAACCACAAACTTTTTCTTCAGCCAGAGCTTTTTCTGGAAATCCTCAAGTTGGGCAAGGAAATCAATGATCTTGACGCCGATTTTACGGATGACCTTGATTTTGGAAAGGTACTGCTCGACACGCGGAACAGTTTCATTTTCCACATCGTCAAGGTGCATGACCTCGTTTTTGATGAAGAAATCAAGCTCGCGTCGCAGAAAAGTGCCAAGATCCTTGTGGATAAAATAATCAAAGGTGTTCCGGGCGGTATAGCGATCAAGATGCAGCCGCAAGCGAGTGCCGGAAGAGGAGCCGTCAGACCTCACGTTCAGGTTCCGAAGCTCAGTAATCCACTCCGCCAACAAAGCATCACCGGCAGCCAAAATCGTCTCTTCTGTTACGCCGTTCAGCTCCTTCTGTTTGGCTGGGTCGGGCTGATAGGTAAAGCGGATAATGAGTTCTCCATCTTCAATGGTCAACGCATTTTCTTCAACCAGTCTGAATCGACGATCTTTGCCCTCAGCCACCTTTACATTGCCATGCTCTCCTTCGACAGCATCTGCCAGCCGGAAATGCACCCGCATGGGGTTTTGCTCACTGTTCGGATGCAAACGGAAAGCGTAGTCGCGCAGATACTCACTGGTTTTGATGTAGTACTGATCCTTGTTGGCCCAGTGAAGCATCACCTCTTCGCCTTCGTAAGGAATGGCGTAAACACCCGGCTTGTAAACCCGTTTGGCAAGAAAATCCCCTTCGGAATAATACCGGCGAAAAAAGCTGAACAGGTGATCGTACACCTCGCTCTCAAGCGTGCCAGTATCCACTGCGTCATTTTGGAGTTGCTCGCGCAATGCCTGAACCTTCGGTGACTGATCAGGATACATTCCTGCCGCCTCTACGCCCGCAATAACCTTGTTGAGCTCCTTTTCGATTTCAGCTTTATCTGAGCTCTTGTAGAGGCTGAAAGCTGCTTTCACCTGAGGGAAGAGATCCTTGTCAAGAAACTGTGACACCTCGGCACTTTTGGCGTGCATAATGCGATAAAGCCCAAAGTCGAGGTCAGGCTGGTCGAGCTGAAAGAGTTCTGTCAATAAAGCTTTCAGCTTCTCATATTTCTGGTTCATAAATTCTGTTTCGTTTTTTATATCAGGAGATTACTCTACCGCCCAACGAATTGTAAAAAGCTCTTCTGTACTGGTCTGTTGCGCAAGTCGCCGCTCAAGCGATTCGATCAGAGAGTCGCGTTTTTCGATAATATCATCCTCAACCTGAAAAATCTCCTGTCGCTGACGTCGCTGCTGTTTTTCGAGTTTTTGCATTTTTTGCTGAGTCTCATGTTGCTCGTCAAGCGTTATAGCCAGTCGTGCTTGCCGTCGCAGAGCTTTGATTTGCTCTTTTGTATCAGTAAGGGCTTTTTCAGCAGAAAATACCATGTCGTCAGCCCACTTTTCCAGCTTTTCACGGGCTTGGTTAAAGTGAACACTATTCTGTTCCAGTGAGCAACTGACCGTAGCTTTTGAATGTTGCTCAGCTTCAGCAATAAGTCGTTTTTCGACAGCTGTGGGAATTTCTTTATTACCTGACAGGCGACCGGAACAGGTAAACAGTTTCTCCATTGTCTCCTGATCGAGCGATGTACCACTATCTTCAAATCCAGAAAAGAGCAGGTACTCCTCTCGTTCATAAGATTCCACAACAAGGCGCGAAAGGGAAAGATAGCCCCGTTTACCACGGAGCACTTCAACAGCATGAATACGAGGAGAATGCCGGGTGACATCAAATACGATCTCTGCCGGGGCAGTTGGTATAGCCTTTGCCGTAGCCACTACATGCTCTCCGAGAGGGTGAGAAAGACGGTAGAGAAACTGGCTTTGTTCATCACTGCCAGTTTCAGCGACTACCTGCAAAGCCTTGGGACTCGATTTTGAGATCAAATGATAGCGACCGGTAGGAATCGTTGGTTCGGGTGTTCGTTCAAGGTCAAAAGCAAGCGCATCATCATCAAATCGAGCTTGGCCAGCAAGCATGTAACTGGTTAATAACCAGAAACGCTGGCTGAATTTGTCCAGTTGGGCTTTTGCATTGTCGAGCTGCAGCCTAAGGCGCTGATGCACATCTTCATCGAAGTTTTCAAACAGGGTTCGACGGGTGTCGGCCATGCGGTTACGAATCTTCTCATCCATTTCAGATTGCAGTGTGCAAAAAGCTGTATTGATTTCCTCAGGTGTACGGCACTCCTGGTAAATTGAGAGGATACGTTTTTCAAAGTCAACTCCTGATTCAATGGTACCCAGTACTTCATCTGAAGCACCAAAAACACCATTGAAAAGGTTAAACTTTTCTGCAAGCAATTCCAGTACTCGACGATCGACTTCATTGCGTTCATTCAAAAAATTGATGACAACTACATCATGCTGTTGACCGTACCGATGACACCGCCCGATGCGCTGCTCAATACGCTGGGGGTTCCATGGGAGATCGTAGTTGATGACAAGAGAACAAAACTGCAGGTTGATGCCTTCTGCAGCAGCTTCGGTAGCCAGCATAATCGAACCTTCATCGCGGAAGTATTCTATAAGGGCAGTCCGGACATCAACTGCTCGCGAGCCTGAAGAGCGTCCAGTATCCCGATTCTTTTGAACCCAATGCGTGTAAATTTCAGTGGCTTCTGCTCCGCTATTAGTACCGTTGAAAAGCACAACTTTTCCATTGTACCCGTGAGTGTCGAGAAAGCTCTTCAGATACTCTTGTGTGCGTCGCGATTCGGTGAAAATCAGAGCTTTGCGCGAAGCTCCGGTTAACGCCATCTGTTCAAAACCGATATCGATTGCTGTAAGAAGGGTTTTTGTTTTCGTATCGGTACCAATACTACGGGCCCATGTTGCAAGCCCTTTCAAAATGTCAATTTCCTCACGGAGTTTCGGCCTGTCAATCGTAACAGGTTCAGGGTTGTTATCAGCCTCTTCCGGCTCCGAAAGAATTTCATCGAGCAGATCACTCTCGATTTCTTCAGATTCAAGGATTCCCTCAGCAAACTCAGGGTCGTTCTGCACCTTTTCATCTTGGAGAGTTTCAAGCCTGACCCTTAAGGTGTCCAGTGTGGCTGCGATAGCGAGAGATGACGACGCAAGAAGTTTGCGCAGGATGAGTGAAGTGAGATGACGTTGCCGTTTAGGAAGAGCATAGCTCTCTTCTCGTTGAAGAAATCCCGAAACAGCCTCATAGAGTGCATGCTCATTGTCGCTTGTAGTGAACGGGCGGGTAATTGCCCTCCGTTCGGTGTAACGAATATATTCGGTAACCTGATTCCGTAATGTTCGTTTACAAAAACTTGAGAGGCGCAGACGCAATGCTTCGAGATCGTTACCGGCATTTGCGTATTGAGACCGAAAAGAGTCAGCATCTCCGAACAGTCGCTCATCAATCAGGGTTGAAAGCCCGTATAGCTCAAGGAGAGAGTTTTGTAAAGGAGTTGCGGTTAAAAGAAGTTTGCGGCAATCTTCAGTTGCCCAGCGGATACCTTGTCCAATTTTATTGCTTGCCCGGTATGCATTCCGGAGTTTGTGGGCTTCGTCAATTACAACCAGATCCCAGGCAATACTTTTCAGCTCCTCGCGTAAAGCATTCGCATAATTCATGGAGATGATAAGCACACACTTCTCGTTCAGTGGTGCTCTCCCATGGCGTTGAGCTTCGCGATAAGCCTTGGCATCGAGAACCAATGCTGGCAAGTTGAACTTTTCCTGCAACTCAAGTGACCACTGCTTTCGTAACGATGCCGGACAAATTACGAGCAACCTTCTTTTGCGTTCTGCCCAAAATTGGCAAAGCACTATGCCTGCCTCAATTGTTTTTCCGAGACCAACTTCATCAGCAAGAATAACACCCTTTGATAGCGGTGATTGTAGAGAAAATAGCGCAGCCTCAATCTGATGGGGATTCAAATCAACGGCAGCATCAAACAAGGCCATGGATAAACGATCCATGCCATTCGCTGCACGACGGGTCAGATCGTGAGCGAAGTACTTGCTGTGATGTGGCGTGATGTTCATCGGCTAGATGCAAAGATCATGAAGTTCGCTTTTTGGAAAGTGAGCAAGGTTAAAATGTAAGCCGATGTTACACGCTGTCATGCTCTTTTATTTATCATTTATTCACAGCAAATAAAAGATACAAAATAGTTTAGAGGCAAAAGTCCTGACTTGAATATACTGCGGGGATGGGTCATAAACTGTCTGAGGAAAAGAACTTTAACTTTTCTGCGACCAGAAGCACGATTTTACAGTCTCAATCGTTTAATGAGACAGCAAAAAAAATCAAGCCTGCCAAACATTTCATTCCGCTGCATTCAGTTAAGGGCACCTCTATTTACTCGCTGAGAGTAAAAGATGGAAGGCAAACTTTACCTGCAGGCTAAAAAGAGCGATCCTCTCAGGACAACTTTAGAAAAGCTGAAGTGCCCGATATCTCCTGTGAACAATCCACAGGTGAATAGGCCCACACATTTCAATAATCCTGCGAGTTTGTGTATCTTCGCTCGAACTTTTTTCTTAAGAAACGAAAATGCACACACCACAATGGAAAGAACGCTTACCATCCTGAAACCCGATTGCGTCCGCAA
>CAIVSG010000067.1 GCA_903908555.1 uncultured Chlorobiaceae bacterium
ACACATAGTCTAAATCCCACTCATCATCGAAAGCTCCAAGCTGCTCGAGCAAGTTTACCGATGTGATAAAACCGCGACCTGCACAGCCTACACCAGGCTCAGGACCACCGGACTCGGTGCAGCGGGTGTTTCTGTATCCAGGTTTGATGATATCTTCGAGTTCAACTTCTTCACCTTCCTCGCGAAGTGTGTCAAGAACAGTTTTCTGCTGAAGTCCACCAAGAAGCAGACGTGTTGAGTCAGCTTTCGGGTCACAGCCGATAACCATGACTTTCTTTCCCATTTCTGCAAGACCGGCAACCGTGTTTTGTGTCGTGGTGGACTTGCCGATACCACCTTTTCCGTAAATAGCAACTTTTCTCATTTTCGTACTTTTTTAGGTTTACAATCTCTTTGTCATCAGATATTCAGAATAAATTTACTTTCTCCCTGAATATTTATGCTAATAGTGTTGCAATATGCGTGCCAGAGTCAGCTTTATTGGACATGAAATTGGTGGAACGAAAAGAGAGAGCTCTCAAAGCCCTGCTGCAGAAGGGTTTCAGGAAATGGATGCAGGTCTGTTTTATTATTTCAGGAGGTAACTATTTTAAATGAATGTAATTATCAGCGTAATAGATATCTACATTCCGGTAGGATAGTTAAGGAATATACATTTAGGTATAAAAAGTAGTTGTTCTTGTGATTGATACGTTGGGGAAAGCAATTTCAGGCACTCCATTTCAGGGATTCTGCGTAATTCCTGCGCGGGCAGGCGACTCTCTTGGTGATATTAAAGCTACAAAAATGTATGAAATTGGCTTTTGCTGCCGTTGGGAGGGGAAAAAGTTTGATTTATGTAACGTGAGGGATCGAATTCGCCCTCCGTATGTGTTACTATAGAGCGAGCATCAAAAAACATTATAACTGAACATAGATCATGCAGACACGTCAGCTGGGAAATACAGATATGCACATAACTCCAATTGGTTTTGGAAGTTGGGCGATTGGCGGCAGCAATTGGGCGTATGGATGGGGAACGCAGGATGACGGTGATGCAATCACGGCAATTGAGCGTGCTCTCGAACTGGGTATAAACTGGATTGATACGGCGGCGGTTTATGGGCTTGGTCATTCTGAGGAGCTTGTGGCCAAGGCAGTTGGTGGCTTGAAGAAGAAGCCTTTTATTTTTACTAAATGTTCAATGGTCTGGAATGACAAGAATCAGATCAGCAATTGTCTCAAGGCGGGTTCGATAAGAAGAGAGTGTGAAGCAAGCTTGAAAAGACTGAAGGTCGATTCCATCGATCTCTATCAGATTCACTGGCCAAATCCTGAAGCCGATCTTGAAGAGGGTTGGCAGGAGATGGCCCGATTGAAGGAGGAGGGCCTGGTAAGGCATATTGGCGTGTCGAATTTCAATGTCGAACAATTGCGCCGGATAATGACAATTGCTCCTGTTGCCACCCTTCAACCTCCATACTCAATGTTGCGACCTGCAATTGAACAGGAGATTCTTCCTTTCTGCATGGATCATAACATCGGTGTTATTGTCTATTCTCCAATGCTCTCGGGTATGCTGACTGGAGCGATGACCCTTGAACGGGTTGCAAACTTCCCCAATGATGACTGGCGCAGGGGAAACAAGGAGTTTCAGGAGCCACGCCTCTCAGCCAATCTCGCACTGGTTGAACAGCTGAAACGAATCGGATCGCAGCATGAGCGTTCAGCAGGCGAGGTTGCCATTGCATGGACTTTTCGCCATCCGGGCGTTACGGGAGCAATTGTCGGCGGTAGAAATGCTGCGCAGGTCGAAGGTATTATCGGGGCAGCAACGTTCCGGCTAAGCCAGGAGGAGATCGCAACTATAGCAGATTTTATTGCCAGTATGCCAAAATAACCCTGTTTAGTGCACCTCTATTTATCCAACAAACAGAGGTGCACTATCTTCCCCCAACTGCCAACTGCCAACTGCCAACTTCTTAACTCAGCACTCAGCACTTTATTTAACCCACTTGTCGAGCAATTTCTGAAGGGTTGGCATTGTCACTGGCTTTGATATGAAGTCATTCATCCCCGCTTTCAGGCAGTTCTTTTTGTCTTGCTGAGTTGCATTGGCAGTCATGGCAATAATCGGAATATCAGGGTCTCTTGTGCCGGTCTCCATTTTCCTTATTTCTCTGCTAGCTTCAAGGCCTCCCATGAGAGGCATTTGCAAATCCATGATCACCAGAGAATAAGCGGCTTGTGTAAGAGCGTCAATAGCTTCAATCCCGTTAGCGGCAATATCTATGGTGAACCCAAGCTTATTAAGCATAGCCGAAGCTACTCGTTGATTAATGGCATTATCTTCGACGAGAAGTATTCGTGTATTTGATTGTAATGTATTGTCTGTTGATTGCATGGGGGAATGAAGCCGATTTTTATGGAGTGAACCGGTATAAGGTAGAATGCTGTTGGCGTCATTTTTTTTACTTTTGTCAGTTGGTTTTATGAAGGAAAGGACAAAAGAGAATATAGAACCTTCATTTTCCCGGCTGCTGAGTTCGAGCCTTCCACCCATTAACTCCACAAGTTGTTTGGTGATTGCCAGGCCGAGTCCTGTTCCGCCCTCTTTCCGGGTAGGTGAGGAGTCTACCTGGGTAAATTTCTGAAAAACCAGCTCTTTTTTCTCTTCAGGAATACCTATTCCCGAGTCACTGATTGCAAAGCGGAAGGATATATTATCCGGGGTTTCAGATACGGGTTCAATGCTTAGGATGATCTCCCCTGTATCGGAGAATTTAATGGCATTCTGCACCAGGTTGATAAGTGCCTGCATTAAATATTCAGGATAACCAAAGAGATAGTCCGGTATTGCTGGTGGAATACTCAGGGTCAACCGCAGTCTTTTTTTCAGTGCGCTATCGTTCAGAAGGGAAGATATATCACTGAAAAGTGTCCTGATATCAAAGAGTGTAGTATTACTGTCGATCTGACCCGAATCGGTTTTACTGAAATCAAGAATATTGTTGAGCAGTTGATAAAGCTGTTGTGTACTTGTTTGTATTGTATCGGTATAAATTTTTTGTTCACTGTTGAGAGGGGTATAGCATAGGAGTTCCGTCATGCCGATTACTGCATGAAGCGGCGTTATTATTTCATGGGATATATTGGCAAGGAACTCGCTTTTTGCCAGGTTTGCTATTTCAGCATCAATTTTTGCCTGGTTAAGCTTTTTTATCAGCATTTGCTGGATATGCTCTTTTTCTTCTACTATTTTTTTCTCTTCAGTCAGTTTGGTGTTGAGAATGCGTGACTGCTCAAGCGCTTGTTCAATCTCATTTCTCTGTTCTTTTTCGTTTTTCTGAAGTTCTTTCAGATCATGATCAAGAAGGGCGATTATCGTATAGAGGTCGTAAAGAGGATCGTCAGGTGATACTCCATCCTTATTCTCGTCAAATGTAAAAGTCTCATTGAAAAGGATGTTTCCACACAGGGCAGCAAATTGATCGATTTGCTTTTGTGAAATAGTAATCTGATAATCTTGTTCGCCTGAGGGGTAGTAGTTTTCAGCGTTTATGAGGTCGAAGGCCTCTTGTGCTGTCGCGACAAAGATGAACTCCTGCTGTACATAGGATGCAAACAGGCGCAACATTGTTTTCGAAAGAAGTGATGCCCCGCAGATGTAGGTGATAATGGGCCGGCAATGATACTTCTCATTAAGACGGTTCAGTGTATTGGCGTAGAGGACTCTCGTGTGGAATGAAGCGCTGATTACTTTGTTGTAATCTGCAATCCTTATATACTCGGAGTTTGTGAGAGCCCCGCTTTTGAACATATTCTCAAGGGAAGCAAAGACCTTATCGGTGCTCGCAGGCTGAATATTTCCCCCAAGATAGGTGATAAACAGTTTCCGGGGTATAACTCCGTTTTTGTAAAATTCTCCGGTTTTATGGTTGTCATATTGCCATTCAGGATTGAACTCAACCATTTCAAGCGAAAAGTGATTATTGGTTCCGTTGTTATCCTGCATTTTGCTCATGACGTCTTTGTAATAGAAGGCACATTTCTTTCGCTGCTTCAGTATTATCAAATCAACACTGAATCTCAACGTGCTACTAATATCTAATGCTAAAGGGGGAGGGAACTATGAACTCAATATCAATTCACATCTTTACGTAAAATAATGAATCAAATATAATTATAAGTTATAAATTTTATGGCCGGAATTTCCTGTAATCGATATCAAACTTTTTTATACGCAGCCCCATGATCCTGTCTGAAAGGCCTAATTGTACTGCCGCTCTCGACATGTTTCCTTTTGTGCGTTTCAGCGCTTCCATGATCATCTCTTTTTCAATAGCATCCAGTTTCTGCTGCAGCGACCCGGTATAGGGCGTTCCGCTCGATTCAGCAGTCTGCAGAGTAGGAGGGAGATGATAACCGTGAATGACGTTGTCTTCGCTCAGGATGACGGCCCGCTCCAGACAGTTCTGAAGTTCTCGGACGTTACCAGGCCAGTGATATCGCATCAGCATATCAATCGCAGTGGTTGATATTCTTCGAATTCCTTTCTGGTTAGCCGCATTGTATTTTTCTACAAAATAATCAGCAAGCAGAAGTATATCGGTTTTGCGTTCCCGCAGAGGAGGGACTGTAATGGGAAAAATATTCAACCGGTAATAGAGATCTTCCCGGAAAAGACCTTCACGGATTAACTCTTCAAGATTGCGATTTGTTGCTGCAATTACCCTGACGTCGACTTTTATGGTTTTTGATCCTCCGACCCTTTCAAACTCTTTTTCCTGAATGATTCTCAGCAGTTTAGCCTGAACGGGAAGACTCATTTCGCCCACTTCATCCAGAAAGATTGTTCCCTTATGGGCAAGTTCAAATCTCCCTTGCCGGGTAGCTGATGCACCGGTAAATGCTCCTTTTTCGTGCCCGAAAAGCTCACTTTCAACAATACTTTCCGGCAGTGCCGCGCAGTTGAACTTAATGAACGTGTTGCCGGACCGGTGACTTTTAAAGTGAATGGCGCTTGCGACCAACTCCTTTCCGACGCCGCTTTCGCCAAGTATCAATGTCGTTGCATTGGTTTTAGCTATCTTCTCAATCATTTTAAACAGCGAGATCATCGGTTTTGTGTTACCGATAATGTTTGCCGGACGTTCTGCATCAGCAATGGTTTCATCAGTGTGTTCTTCCGTGTGGTGCTTCTGCTTTGAAAGCTTTTCAGCTGTTTTATTCTCTTCCTGAGGCTTTTTAGCGCTCTCTTCGTGAGCAAGCTGGCGGAGGCGTACTGCCTGTGAAATCATGGCTGCAATTATGGAGAGCTGGTCGACATAGTGTTGCAGCATATCCCTTTGCCCCTTATCGGCTTTGTTTTTTTTGCCATACTCTTCTCCCGATAGCGGATCAAGCTGATGGTCAGCACTCAGGGTGCCGATAATTTCTGTGCCGGCTTTGATCGGGATACAGATAAAACAAAGGTCTTCTTTTCTAGACCTCGACCTTGAACGGGTGCGGTCAAGAAAGAGCGGCTCATTGTTAATGCTTGGGACAATGACTGTTTTGCCGGTTTTAACGACCTGCCCGATAATGCCTTCACCAATACGGTAGCGCCCTCTTTCTTTCTCTTCACTCGTCAGTCCGAATGACTCGTTGATTACAATTTCGCGTGTGTCACGGTTAAGGATCGTAATCATCCCCCTCAGCATGTTCATGTGTTCGGACATGATAAACAGCACAAGCCGTAACACCTTGTTGATATCATCTTCATTGGTTATGGTTCTGCTGACTTCGGCAAGCAGGCTGATACTGCTATGATCCTCTTCCTGGGCTATAAGCATGTCTCTTGAGGTCTGATTTATCAGTGTTTGACTAAAAGGGCGTTGTAAATGTTGTCAAGTTCTTCTGGGTGCAAGGCTCTTTTCTTTTCAGTGGCCGTTTCTCGGACTTTCTCAAGAAGAGAGCTTGCCTCATCTCTTGAAAGTATAATCCCCCTGCCGGAAAAAAAATGTTGCAATGACGCACTGCCCGAGTGTTTTCCGATAACAAGCTCCTCTGTCTGTCGACCTACCTGATCGGGAAGAAACGGTTGATAGGATAGCGGGTGTTTCAGCAGTGCCGCACAGTGAATGCCTGACTCATGCTGAAACGCCGATCTGCCTACAACAGCTTTCTGATCCTGGATAACCCGTCCTGATGCTTTGCTTACAACTTCACAAAGATGCGAAAGCTGAGTGGTATCAATACGTAAATCGTACTTTCCGGATAGCTTCAATGCAATGGCAAGTTCTTCAAGTGCGGCATTTCCTGCCCGCTCACCAAGTCCGGTTACCGAAACGCTGACTGCTTTGCACCCTGCTTCCAGAGCGGTGAATGCATTGGCTGTTGCCATCCCGAGATCGTTATGGGCATGAAACTCAAGAGCAGTATAACTTACCGATTTCAGTTGGTTGATAAGTGTTATTATTGATGTTGGTGTCGCAATGCCGACAGTATCGGCAATGCGTATTCTATCTGCACCGCAAGCTTCAGCATCAAGCACAAAACTTTTCAATAGCTCAGGCTCTGCCCTTGTAGCATCCTGTGCCCCAACGCTGACAAAATTGAAATATTTTTTTGCTTTCGGAATGAGTTCCTGCAGTTGTTGCTGCACCCACTCGTAATCTCTCTCCATAAGCTGAAGGTAGAGTGCAGAAACGGGAAAGCTGATGTGAAGCGCCTCTGTGCCGCATATCCGGGCATCTTCAATGTCCTGCCACTTTGCTCTGGCCCAGCTGGTCAGACGTACCGGAAGATTCAGGGCTGCAATTTTCCTGATCGTGTTGCGTTCTTCACTGCTGATTGCCGGGTATCCGATTTCAAGCTCATTTACTCCGGTACCGGCAAGCAGGCATGCAATATGTGTTTTTTCCTCAGCGCTGAACACAACGCCGGGCGCCTGCTCTCCATCCCTCAGGGTTGTATCGATGATCCAAGGCTTTACGCCTTGATGGTGAGATGTTGTGTTTTCAATACGCATAAGGAGCTTGTTCTATCAGTCTCAAAATTCGATATCAGGGTGCTTTGTTGTTCGCTGTTATTTAAGTTAAAAATATTTTATACCTAAATAAATAAGGATAATTAAATGAAAAATAATAAAATTTCAGACAATTATGTCTGTTTGCTCATTATTATTTACATAAATGTTTTTTATTTCGCGTCGTTTTACTGCAGGCTCAACAGTATTTATTGCGTTCAGGGGAGGGGGCTTGATGACTGCGAAGAGGAGTCGATTATGCCCAAAAAGGGGAACTCCCGATATTGTTCGTTAAAGTCTGTCCCGTAACCTACGATGAAAGCGTTGGGGACAATAAAACCGATATACCTTATCGCTATAGGATGTTTCCTTGCTTCAGGTTTGTCGAGCAGCGAGCAGATGCTGAGTGATGCCGGTTTCATCGTCACAAGTTCCGCCTCGATCTGCTGAATGGTAAGCCCTGTGTCGACAATATCTTCAATAATAAGAACGTGTCGCCCTTCTATCGCAAGGTTGTGGTTGATTGATACCTTGCCTGAAGAGATTTTTTCTGAGCCGTAACTTGAAGCATGAATAAAATCGACAGCGCAGGGAATTGTTATTGTTCGCAGCAGATCGGCGGCAAAAATAAATGCCCCCTTCAGAACTATAATCAGAAGGAGGGGAGACACTATAGTCGAGCTGGCAAAATCAAGAGAAATCGCCTTTCCGATTTCCCGGATACGCATTTCTATTGCCTCCGCTGAAAAGAGCGGGGTGATGGCAGTACTCTGCGTCTCTTCATTTTTCATTGGATCATATTGAGAGTGCCTCTGGTTATTCAAATGGAATGCATTAAAAAAATTGATTATCAAAACGTATCGGTACTCTAAGCCCTAAGTTTTTCTCTTCCCTCAACACAAAAAAAAGCCAACTGCCCACTGCCCACTCCATACGAGATGTCGCTCCATAATTGCGTGAACTCTTGTATCGTTACATATATGTAACGTATGATGAGTAAAAAAATGAAATAAATGCAGTGTACAGGTGTATTGTGTTTTCTTTTCATTATGTTAAATGTGTTTTTCCATGCGGATATTTGAAACGTCAAGAGGTATCAGCATGAGTACAGATAGTATCGCTTATTGTTTGCTGAAATATTCTCATGTTATTAACTTCTTGAAAAGAAGCAGCAGATGTTGATGTGACGAATCAGGAATTGCGCCAGAAGTGCATGGTTCCAGCGAAGAAATGGAATCCTAACATAAATGATTGAATGTAGTGGCAAGACAGCGATTTAACCGAAAATCAAAACCCCCCGCAAGGAAGAATACCAGACAGTCTCTATCGCATACGGGTGAGAGGGTAAAACCGAATGATCATATTCTGATTAATGAATTTCTTTTCAGGCGCGGTGAGAGTTCTCTTGCAGCCGAAATTATTACCTTTTTCTCTGACCATGAAGGTGCGCGCTTAAGATCTCTGGATTTAGCTATCGCACTTGGATATACAGAATCAAAGCAGCTCCCTGGCTTCTGGTATGTCCTGCACAAACTGCAGGAAGAAGGGGTTGTTGACAAGGACACCAATCGCAGCTATGGTCTCTCGCTCATTGAGGCATCCACCTACGAAGATCACCTTGTGCATGTCAAGCCCTTTCCTCTTCCCGGCAAGGAGCATTACAAGGTTTCCAAGAGTTATACCGGTCGTATTTCCACGCATCCTAACGGTTATGGCTTTGTTGATGTAGAGGGTTTTGACGATGATATCTTCATCAAGGCCGGCGACTTGAATTCGGCAATTCATGGCGACGAAGTCGAAGTACTTGTTTCCAAGGTGCCCGATACCTACGCATCGAAATCAACTCCTCATCAGCGTTGTGAAGGTGTGGTAAAAACTGTTATTTCACGTGCTGTTACCACCATTATCGGTACGCTTACCAAGGCAAACCGCAAGTTTGTGCTTAAGCCCGACAACCGCAAGATTCTTCCCGAAATCATTGTACCCATCAGAAACTCCCTCAAAGCAAGTGATGGCCAGAAGGTGCTTGTAGGAGAGCTTGATTTCAGCAAGGAAGGAGTTATTCAGGCAAAGGTGCTTGAAGTGCTCGGTACTGCCGGCGACTCGGCAGTCGAAGTGAGTGCCATTGCCCGGAGCCGTGGTATTGATGAAACCTTTGATGCCAAAATCCTTGACTTTGCAGCCTCCATCCGCGAGGGCATTACGGATGAGGATCTTAAGGACCGCCTTGATATTCGCGATAAAACAGTATTTACCATCGATCCTGTTGATGCAAAGGATTTTGATGATGCTCTATCAATTGAAACGCTTGAGGACGGTCTCTATTCCATAGGTGTTCATATTGCCGATGTATCGCATTATGTGCCTGAAAACTCTCTTCTCGACCGTGAGGCTCTCAAAAGAGCGACCTCAGTCTATCTTGTCGACCGTGTCATTCCGATGTTGCCCGCAAGGCTCTCCGAGCAGATATGCAGTCTTAATCCCGGTGTCGACCGGATGGCATTTTCAGTGTTTTTTACCATGACGGCTGACGGTGAAGTTCGCAAACACGAGTTTCATAAAACCGTCATTCACTCTAACCGTCGATTTGCCTACGAAGATGTCGAAGCGATTTTAAAGAAGGGCAAAGGCGATTACGTTACAGAGCTCCAGCTGCTCGACCGCCTCAGCGTCACCCTGCGTGAAAAGCGTTTCAAGCATGGAGGGCTCGATTTTGAAACCGAAGAGGTACGTTTCAAGCTTGGCAATAAAGGCGAACCGCTTGAAGTCATAAAAAAAGAACGTCTGGGCAGTCATCGTTTAATCGAAGAGTTTATGCTGCTTGCCAATCGCAAAGTAGCCAAATACCTGACCAAAACGTTCAAAGAAAACAAGAAAGAACCCCAGCCGGTTATTTATAGGGTACATGACTTCCCCCAGCAGGAAAAAGTCCTTATTCTTGCTAATTTTGTTAAAAGACTTGGCTTTGATCTCAAGCTCAATCGAGGTAAAGAAGGTCCGATTGTCGCAGCTCCTGTGCTTCGTCAGCTGCTTCAGCAGGTCAAGGGAACCAACGTTGAGTTTCTCGTCAATGAGCTTGTACTCCGTTCAATGTCAAAGGCTGTCTATACCGGCGAAAACGTCGGTCATTATGGCCTTGGTTTTGAGCACTACACGCATTTTACCTCTCCGATCAGACGTTACCCTGATTTGATTGTGCATCGTTTGCTCTTTGAATACGAGGCCCTTCGGAAAAAACGTAAAAAAATTTCGACCCAGCGGCTTGCTGAACTGACCGATAAAATCCGTACAGTCTGTCAGATCTCCAACGAACGGGAAAAAAGTGCAGTCGAGGCCGAGCGCGAATCAATCAAGCTCAAGCAGGTCGAATACATGGACTCCCATGTCGGCAAGGTGTATCCGGGTATTATTTCAGGTGCCACCGATTACGGCATCTATGTGAGAATGGTTGATTTTGCAATTGAGGGTATGGTGCACATGCGTAATCTCACCGACGACTACTATGAGTACGACGAGGCTACTTACTCTCTTATCGGCAAACGCCGCAAAAAACGTCTTCAGATTGGTCAGCGGGTTAAGGTCAAGGTAAACAGCGTGGATATTAACCGTCGGACAATTGATCTGGTTTTAGAGGAACAGACTCCTGCTTGATAGCCGCACACTCTTCCTGGATGCGACCCCGCCTTCAGGAAGAGAAAAGCCCCTCTCTTCCAAATCGCGCAATGTAGAGCTTGACGTTGAATTTTCTTGCGCAACCCGAAGCATTCATATACCGAATTCTGCCATAAACACTCCGCTCAAACCATTGCCGGTCATGAAGCCCTCCTATTGACCATGCTACGCCTGTATAACCGTTAGGATCCCGTCCGTCAAGCGCATAGCGGTCGTTCAGAGCGATGGCTGTATCAAATGCCTCTCTCGGGGTTTCACTCCATTCAAGAATCTTTTTAGCCCAGTACATGCGCATATAGCCATGAATCTTGCCGGTTGTTACCAGTTCGAGTTGTGCGGCATTCCATAACTCTTCATGCGTTCTCCCTTGAGCAAACTCTTCTGATGTGTAAATGTAAGTCCGTTTGTCGGCGGTATGCTGCCGAAGGGTTTCTTTCGCCCATGCAGGCAGACCGTCAAATGAATCGTAGAGGTCGTTATAGTTGCAATAGTTATCCGACAGCTCTCGGCGTACAATCAATTCTTCAAGAAAAGCGCTCCTGTCAGCTTCAGGGGCATTACTGCGGGAAGCCCTTAGAGCGCAATACTGAGCGCTGATCTGGCCAAAATGCAGATAAGGAGAGAGATTTGAGAGTGCTTCGGTATTTGGATCGTTTCGTTTTACCGAATATGACCGAAGCCTTTCGCTCAGAAAGTTTTCAAGGCATTCCTTAGCAGCGTTTTCACCGGGTTTCAGCCAATCAAGAGGTTGCACGCTTGGGTCGGCATTCAGCCCCTTGTATATCTCATCCCATGCAACAGGGATGTTTTCATGGGCAGAATCAAGAGGAGCAAGCTTGGGGAACTCTGTAAGAAATTCCTTGACCAACGTAGTTATTTTCGGGCGAAAAGTTCTGGCCGCAAATTCCTGCTTGTCAGAAGCAATCCAGCAGGGAACGATGTTGTGGGCATCGATCTCATACAGTGGAATCTGGAGCAACGTATTCCCGACTGTTTTTTTCCATGTTCGTGAAATGTGCAATGGTGAAAAATCAGTGACTACTGCTCCGGCTTTCAATTTCTTGATAAAGCCCGGAAGTTCTGTTTCAGGTTCCCCTTGCAGGAGAAAAAAGGGGATATTGAGCTCTCTGAGTCTGATTTCCACTTCCTGAAGACCTTTGAGCATGAAATCGTAATGCCTTAGAGGAGCTCCAAGAAACGACGGCGCGAGTGTGAAAACTACAACAAGAGGCTGCTGCAGGGTTTCAGCTTTTCTGTGTGCAAAAAAGAGTGCCCAGTTGTTCTGGACTCTCTGGTCGCGGGACATCCAGTAGATGACAGGCCCATGAACGTCATTCCTATTGTTTAAAAGCCTTGTGCGTTGGGGATCAATCATGAATATGGATCAGGCAAGAGCGGCGAAGGTGAGAAAATTGTTTATAAGTCTCAGGCCGGTCGCTGTATACTCGGTACGGAGACTCTCAAACTGCTCAATGAGGGTGCTGCGGTTCATACGTTTCAGATCGCTATCGATGTCGATCCATTCTGAAAACATTGTGTCGGTCATTTCAAAATGGCATTGCAGGCCGTATGCATTTTTGCCGACCCTTACAGCTTGATTTCTGCAGGCGTTACCTGTAGCAAGCAGTTCCATTCCCGATGAAGCAAGTGTAACGGTTTCTCCGTGAAGCTGAAAAACAGGAAAACTGTTGCCAAGTCCGTCAAAGAGCGGATCTTCTTTACCGGATGTAGTGAGGTCTATGCGATAGGGGAGCCCTTCGCTGTCAAAAAATCCGATCTCTTTTGTCTCACATTTAACTACGCTTCCACCGCCTGCTTTAACCAGAGTCTGCAGGCCAAGGCAGATACCGAGATAGGGTATTTCTTCATGCACTATCTGCTCAATTTGCCGGAGTTGAAGCTGCATGGCAGGGGTTTCATCATTGGCGCTCTGGGGACCGCCGAGAACAACGACAGCACCGTACCGGCGTGGGTCGGGGAAGAGCTCTCCTGTTGCAAGGCTAACCGAGTTCGATGCAATACCTCTCTCAAGAAGTGCAGTTTCAAGTATACCTGGACCTTCGTGCGTAATGTTTTTAACAATCAGTACCGTGTTCCTCATGACGTTACTTTCGAGCATGATTTTGCAGCTCTTTTTCAGTTTCCAGAGAGACAGCTTTAAAGATATCCATCCATGACTGGTTTTCCGGCCATTTGCCCTGGTGCAAAGCTTCGTTGAGGTACTTCGAAAGCACATATATTTTATTGGCACCGATACTTCCCGATGAGCCTTTCAGGGTATGCAGAATCTGATCCGCCTGTTTCATATCCTTTCTTGCATCAGCCTCAGCAAGTTCTTTTGTCAGTTTCTCACAATCAATGATGAATGTTTCAAAAAGACTTTCAATCAACTCCTCACCACCAATTTCTTTGAGGCTGTTGATGGTTGAGAGGTCTAAAATTTTTTCATTCTCAATGGCCTTCCAGAATTGCTCTTCAGTCTGTTCTGGTGGTACAGCGTTTTGACTGCTCATGGGTTTATTTCTATATGTATGGTTGTTAAGCATAACTGCTATGGCCGATAAAAGATCATCCTTGAATACAGGTTTTCCAAGATGGTAGTTCATGCCGGCATCCCTCATACTCTGCACGCTTGTTGTATCTGTTTTGCCGCTCAAACCTATGATTGGAAGAGTACTGAATGAACTGAAACGGTGAAAATATTCACCGCTCCTTATGGCTTTTGTTGCTTCGATTCCGTTCATGACCGGCATTTCAACATCCATTATCACAAGATCATAATCCTCCTGTTCAAGTGCTTCTATGGCTTCTTTGCCATGTATGGCCTGCTTTACATCGCATCCGTAATGATGGAGCACCATACCCATAAATTTTCTGCTTGTTGCATTGTCGTCAACAAGGAGAATACGTTTTCCATTAATGATCTCTTCCTGATCTGTTTTTATAAAAGCTGATTCCGAAAAAAAGTACTTTTCGCTAATTCTTTTTATATCAGCTCTTTTGAGTGGCTTGGCAAGCACTTCATTCATGCCGCAACTCAAGGCCCTTTCATTGGCTTCGTTTTCCGGCAGGGAGGTTATACCTATAATAGGTGTTTGAATATAATGAAAAGCGAGGGCGGGATCGATACCCTGTGCAGAGCGAATAAATTTTACAACCATATCTCCATTCAGCAGGGGCATTTCAAAATCCATGAAAATAAGGTCATACCGATTCTCTGAAAGTAATCCGAGAGCCTGCTTTCCGTTTTCTGCCAGATCATAATGGCAACCAATTTCAGAGAGGTATTTAGAAAGAATGAGTCGATTGCTGATATGATCATCGGTTACAAGTATCCGTTTTCCCCCCAGTATTTTGGTTTTTATTTCCTGTATCCTTTTAGAGTCATATTTTGGCAATGTTATGGTGAACTCTGTCCATTCCCCTTCCTTCGAGTTACAGACGATAGTTCCCCCAAACGATTGTACAACTCTTCTGCAGAATGAAAGGCCAAGGCCATTGCCTCCTTTTTTGTTTGAAGAGTAAAAGTTTTCAAATATCTGCTCTCTTTTGTTTTTAGCTATACCCGGTCCAGTATCCCTGAACCGGATAATGTTTCCTGTAGATATTGAATCTGAAGTTATTTCTATGCTGAAGCCGGGTTTGTTTTTATAGTAGAGAGAGTTGTTTAAAAGATTAAAAAGTACATAGTAAAACAGGTCCCTATCACCAAAAAAGTCAAAATTCTGAATGTTATGTACCGAGATTAATTTTTTTTCATCGGGGTCAGAGTAGGAAAAGCTGTTAACAGCTTCGTTAATCGCCTCATATACTCCCAGACGAATAAACCCCTTGGTGGCAACTTCGCCACCCTGCATGCTGGTCAGGATAGAATCGATTATTTTATTAGCTCTGTTTAAAGTGCTGGCACTCTCTTCGATGACATGATGAATGCTGGTAAGGCTGGAATGACTGATAGAGTAACTTTCAGAAGGGAAATCGCCTTGTGGTTTTTCAGGTAGTTTGGCATGAACCGAAGCTATTGCGTTGGTAATGGAGTTAAGCGGATTTCTCATTTCGTGGGCGATACTGCCGCTCAGGCTTTTCAGTAGCGAGATTTTTGATTGATGTGCACTTTGCTTCCTGTGACTCGCTATCATACCGCCTATAAGAGCAAAAAAATAGGTTGGAATATAATCCCATTGAAAATAAGTATATGAAACATGTCCGTCAAGAAGGAGCACAGCGCCGTATGCCAAAGCAAATCCCAAAGCTGATATCATAAATATGAGGAACCAGTCATAAATGATAAGGATGAGAATTAATAATCCTCCCATTGATGACATTGCCCACGCTAATGACCACTCGTTTTTGAGCAGCATGAAATAAAAAAAGAAGGGAAGGAGTATCGGAAGAGAAAACACAAAGTAAAGAGGAAAAAAGTCTTTTAATTTTTTCGGGAGAGAGGGATAAAACAGCCAAGGGAGGCTTATTACTGCCTCAAAAAGACGCAGCAGGAGATTTTCATAAGGTTGGGGTAAAATCGCTGTCCATAAAATATAAAAGAGCGGATACCCTACAGTTGCGAACAATCCTATAATCGGAAGATTTGGTTGGGCTTGTTCGACTATATCTGAAACCTTTTGACTATGCTTGAGCATTGTTTTATCAAAAAGCTTCTTTGCCGTATCTGTATACTTTTTGGTAATAATACTTTTGATCTATGAGTTATTCGATTCAACAGGTGAAATAAAAAACCGTTTCACATTCCCTATAACCCGGTAATTCATGTCTTGTTTAAAAAAGAACGCAAGCGGTTTATGTTTTCGCTTTATCAGATAGGGGTTGAAAGGGTACTGCACGTCTTATCCAATTTTTTTATGATTTGTATGGATAAATGTGGAATATATATATAGCGCTATATTGTCTGGATTTGTCTTCTAACAACATATATTATGATATGTTAATCGCTTTTTATATATTTCTTTCATCGCTGTAGTCAATATAATAAGATAGGAATCCTGATTGTATTGTTTTCTTTATTCTTCATGGTTTTATGAACAATGAATTCTATTTCTGACATAGCAATACATGATTTATTTTGAGAGAAAAGGGATTACTAACCCTTTAAATTAAAATACATTGGCGGTTAGTCCCCCCCAAGACATAACTGTAAGAAGCAAACTCGATTTTCCTGAGTTTCTTGAAAAAAAACTTCAGGCTTGTGACGATGAGCTTTTTAAGCCGCGTAAAAATGGAAAACCGCTTGTTATCGGCAGTGTAGAGCCGTCAGTGGGCGCGATAATGCTCCAAAGTAACGACTACCTTAATATTTCCGGCCATCCATCTATCAGAGAAGCAGAGCTTCAGGCACTTCAAAAAGAAGGCAATGAGCCTGTCATGTCAGCAGTTTTCATGCATGAAGGCAGTAAGAAATACTATTTTGAGCAGGCACTGGCAGAGTTTACAGGCTTTGAAAGTTCTATTCTCTGTCAGTCCGGATGGGCGGCCAATGTAGGGCTTATGCAGGTCATTGCCGATCCTGGCACACCGGTTTATATTGATTTCTTTACCCATATGTCCTTATGGGAGGGGGTAAAAATTTCGGGTGCCACTCCTTATGCTTTCCGGCATAATGAACCTGCTCATCTCGAGCGCTTGATCAATGAACGTGGCCAGGGGATTGTGCTTCTTGATTCACTCTACAGCACCAACGGCGATATAGCTCCCCTCTTGGATATTATTGACATTGCCAACAGGTATGGCTGCATTTCTGTTGTCGATGAATCGCACTCCTTAGGTACCCATGGTCCTCACGGGGCTGGTCTGGTAGCTTCGCTTCACTTGACCGATAAAGTTGATTTTATTACAGCAAGTCTTGCCAAAGCATTTGCCGGGCGTGCCGGGATTATTATATGCTCTAAAAAATTCGCAAAATATTATCCCTACCTGGCCTTTCCGGCCATTTTCAGTTCAGCTCTCCTTTCCTATGAAATTGCCGGGTTGCAGGCAACACTTGACGTCATAAAAAAAGATGACTATCGCAGAGTAAATCTTCATCGCAATGCGGATTTCTTCCGCAACGGGATTCGTAACCTCGGTTATAACATCTCCAGTCAATCCCAGGTTGTCGCTCTTGAAGGTGGCCTGGAATCAGATACGGAACTTCTTCGCGATGCTCTTGAGGAAAGGGGAGTTTTTGGATCGGTATTTATGGCTCCTGCTACACCAAAAACCCGTTCTCTTATGCGATTTTCCATCCATAGCGGTCTTGAAAAGCAGGAACTGCAATACGTTCTTGACGTCTGCGAAGAAATCAGGGATGAAATAGGTATGTGGAACTGGAAGTCAACCAGACGGAAAAAAATTGAATAAAGCCACGTAATAAATAAAAAACCCACCATACCACAATAGAGTTTTTCAGCAATGAGTATCTTAAACTACACTGAGAATCATTGTCATGAAAAAGGCAAAATCACCTGAAGAACTTCGGGTGATAAAACTGTTCATGATCAACAGTAATACTATTCAATGAAGTGGGAGCGTAATGACCACCCCAGCTATCGACATAAATTACCTTAATACATTTGCCCGGAAAATGGTGCAGGAGAAAAAGAGTGCTGTCGGTTTCCCTTGCAACCAAAACGTCAAATTAGCAGATTTCTATCACTGGTATGCAGTTTCAGGACTGGCAGATGTGGCCATGAACAACGTGGGTGATCCGCGTAAGCCAAGTTTGTATGCCCTTAACACCCACGAATTTGAAAACCAGGTCATTGATTTCTTTTCACCGTTATACGGATTTTCACCCGGAGAGGCTTGGGGGTTCGTCACCAATAGCGGCACAGATGGTAACAATCACGGCATATACTTCGGCGTCAACGTCCTAAGCTCACTGAGCGAAATAAAGCCTATTCTCTACGTATCGGAAGAAGCTCACTACTCTATCAAAAGGCTTGGCGATCTTCAGGGCTTGGATATGCGGCAAATACCGACGAACGTCAGGGGTGAAATCGAGGTACAAGCATTCGAGCAAGCGCTCGACCCCAGCCGTCCGGCCTTAATCGTTATTGCAGTCGGCACCACATTTAAGGGCGGCATCGACAATCAGGATGCAATTGATGAGATCCTTACAAGAAAAAAGCCGGTTGCAGTATACCGTCATGTCGATGCAGCGCTCTTTGGGGGCTTCCTGCCTTTTTCAGAAAACGCTCATATAGTCAATCACGATGTGCGCAAGTATGATTCTATTGCTGTCAGTGGACACAAATTCTTCGGTTTCGACGAGCCATTAGGCATATTCATGACGACAAACAAAGTTCTGGCTAAACAAAACCCATTCCAGGTTTCCTACCTTAATGGTTCTGTGCCAACAATCAGTTGCTCGCGTTCAGCGCTTGCTCCACTGAAGTTCTGGTGGCAAATCCACAATACCGGAGTGGACGGATACAGGCGCCAGGCTGACTTGATCCTGAAGAATGCTGTATATTTGAAACATCGACTCGACGAGATTAACTATCCAGCATGGAAGAACGATATTTCAAATACAGTCTATTTTCTCCGACCCGGTGACTGGGTTATGAAAAAGTGGAGTCTGGCACCCTACGAGGATGATCGCCTTGGTGGAAAGCTGGCGCACGACATAGTAATGCGCCATGAGGGAATGCACACGATCGACCGTTTCATTGACGATCTATTACTGGATCAGAGAGGGGGCTCACAGACTGACTAACCGCCGATTGAAATCGACAATCAATTCATCGGGCCCAAAAAAGTCTGTGCATGCGCAATGCTCTCAGTTCTTGCTAGCGGCTTGCGCATCTAACGTCAGGTTCATCTGTTCCTTCAGTTGTCTCAGTCGTTCACCCGCTTCTGGATCGCCCAGCGCTTCCTGCAGTCTCAATACAGCACTTTTTGCATAAAAACCACCCTTCGGTTCCAACTCCCTGCGCTTTACGGTCACTCCGATTTCAATGCTCGCAAGTTCTAATACTTCCACAATCTCTTCTGACAGTGTCGGGTCTATTCTCAGCGCCTTCAAGGCGGTATAAGCTTCTGTGAACTGTCCTGCCTCAATAAGATCAATAATGGTTTGTAGTTGTCTATTCATCATTTAACTATTTTGTTTGTTTTAACTCTTTAGGGTACCTCTATTTAATCAAAAACTTTACTTCCGCACTCTATAGTAAGAGAGTTGAAGCAAATTGAGGCGCCCCTATGTAGGTTGGGGTGATTCCTGAACCCCAACAAAACAAAAGTTGTCCTGAAAGGATAGCAGAGCTTCTCAACGTTTAAATGAAACCGCTATGATTTCAAAACTCCCCGGAATCATAATGGGCCTGCTTAATAAACAAGTGCCAAAACTAACTATCCGCACTACATTTTTACAGAGCATGCATTTTTCTATTAGAAAATTACGAGGTCGTATTTTGATGATTTAAGACGCATACAGAGTCACAGCATCAGCAATCCTCCCGAAACCGGGATATAGCAGCCCGTCAGGAATCGGCTGTGGTCGGAAGCAATTGCAAGCACCACACCGGCAATGTCTTCCGGGAGGGCAACCCGCTTCAGGGGGGTCATATCTGCCATCATCGCTTTCTGTTCCTCGGGTAACCAAGAGGTAGCATCGGTCAAGGTAAGACCGGGAGCAACTACGTTGACGCGTATGCCGAAAGGTCCAACCTCTTCTGCAAGAGAGCGGACGAAGGCATCAAGGCCCGATTTCGCAGTGGAGTGGGCAATGAAACCCGGCGATGAGTGGCGCGACAGGGTGCTTGAAATAGCGATAATGCTTCCCGATTTCCTTTCGATCATGCCTGGCAGCACAGCCTGGCAGCTGAAAAATATCGACTTGAGCTCTCCCGAAAGCTTCGCTTCAAACTCATTCCAGGCAAATTGCGTGAAAGGTTTTACGGGAAACCCGATAGCAGCATTGCTTACCAGGATGTCTACCGGACCGAGGTTTTTTTCAACCTCCGCAACCATCAAACGCACCTGTTCCTCGTCGCGGACATCCGCCCTGACAGCAAGCGCCCTGCCGCCTGCTTTTATAATTTCCTCAACAACTGCGATCGCCGCGCTTTCACTCTGAAAATAGTTTACCGCGACAGCCGCGCCTTCAGCACCCAGAAGTTTGGCCGTAGCCCGGCCTATCCCGCGGCTTGCGCCTGTGACCAATGCAACTTTACCGTTCATATCCAGTAACCCCCCATTTGTTTAGTAACATCGTTGAAACAAGGAACCATCAATCAAACATAACGAAAAGGGATAGATGCCAAAAATTTGGAAATGTCACGTTATCGAAAATAAGGAGGATGGAAGATTATCGTTGTCTTACCTCTTTAGGGCACAATATATATTCAAACGGGATGCATCAAGAAAATTGATTATCAAAACGTCACCTCCGCACTTTTTTTCTTAACACTTAAAAAAGCCCACTGCCCTCAACCACTCACAACCCTCTTCCCTCCGCACTTTTTCAGCACTGTCGTCGAGTTAGTCGCCAGGTTCGGCTTTGGCGTGCCGCCGCGAACGGAATCGAATCAATATTTTTGTGAAAACGTACAAATAGATAAATGATATGTATTTTATTTCGAATATAACCGTATAATTTACTGAAAGTCTTTAATGATTACTTGAGATGCTGGATGCATAGCACGCACATGGAACACCAGAACGATAATTACGACAGTCCGTGGAAAGAAGCTATTGAGCGCTATTTCCCGGAATTCATGCGTACCCTTATGAATAAAGGCTCTTCAGTCATCTTGTTACAAATCAGACGCAAAAACGAGAAAATTGATATTTTTCAAGGGTAAAAGCTGACTAAAAATACAGCGACTACCGGCCAACATCGAACTGTAAAACAATCATTGACAGTTCAGGAATTTTCCTCGCTCCCTGTGTGAAATCTCTCAGACGATGTACACCATGTACACCGATCCCCTCAGGCTGAGAACCGGTTTATTCGACCGCCTCAAAATCTTGGCGGTTAAAGGTCACTCCGTGCAGGAGGATAGCAAACTTTTCTGCTCTCCCCATTGACTGACTGGCGTGAGTCCGCAAATTGGCGGTGTCCTCTCACTCAGGTGCAAGCATCGACCGCCGGAACGAAGCATTTAACCATCAAAAAACCATGCTCAGAAGCAAAGTTTCTCAATATTGATACTCCGCTTTGATACTTAGTTTCCGCATACGATAACTGATCTATCTTCTCAACCCTATAACCACGAATAACAGGCCAAAACCCTATAAAATTCAATCTTTACCGCAACAATGGCTATGACATTCAACAGGTTTTATAATGTCGTTACGTCTCATTGTAACCACTGCATCAAATGGAATTGATCTTGCATAGAAGTGCTGTTGTGCATGCTGTTTTATCGCCTGAATGGTCCATCCCGGCAAACCTGAAAGCTGATCCGCTTTTGAAAACCTGATCTTCAGGGATGATCCTCTTTTGCGATCCCGATCTTCAAGGAAGGACAACGCCGGAACTCAGTATCATGAAATAATAACGATACGATCAAAGCCTATTTACTGGCATCTTTATGGAAGGCTTGTAATGAGTTTATGCGATCAATAACCAATAAATCAAATCAGGCAATAACGCGCCATAAAGCCACGCTGCTAAACACTCTCTGGTTATTCAATACAATTTATCAAGGGGTTATACAGTGCTGTTTATACGCATAATAACAACGACGCAAGAACTCGTATAATTACCTTATAAACTTCGTTTTCGATCTGGTTATTCTGCTGATAATCGCAGGGAGCCTGCACTACAAATTGCCGGAATGGGCAACAAAAAAGCAGGCTGTTACACCTGCTCTGGCATCATAGCTATGAAGGCGCAGTTTTGCGCTATCCCCAAAATAGAAAGTTTCGTTTCCGTCAAAAGCCAAACGGCATTTCTACTTCTTCTTCATTTACTCGAAACACATACGACCTGCAAGACGAACGCCATAAATAGCGGTACAAAGGAGGCAGTACATTAGATAATGAATACCGATCTCTTCCCTCTTTCGGTATAATTTCCTTTCTGGCTAACCATCGCACCATCTCAGGGGAAATCCTCGCTATTGCTGCAAGCTGGCGTGTTCCTACTGTCATATTTTGGTCTATCGTTACTTTCTTCATCGCGTTAAAAGTGTAAAAATATCCAGAAAAAAAATAGTCAGACTACAAAAATGGCGATGCACGAAACCAATCATACAAATGGAACCCTCACCCAGTACCTACAGGAAATTCACCGGCCCGCGCCACCTGACAGGATGATTCAAAATTGCGCTATCACGTGAAAGCCTCCGTTCCGTTATGCTGTGAACCTACACAAAACACAACGGGAACGCTCTCATCATCCCCATCGGTTTGCCTTTTGCCGTCGAACCCGCAAATCTTCGCCTTGCCCATTGTTGCCGCTATCATTGCCGCCGGGTTCCTGTCTGCTATCGCTACCTGTCTGGCATCCTCAAGCTCTTTAATCAGGGCATCAACCGTTATCTCGTTACGTGCCGCCGCATCTGCTTGAAGTTGCTCTAAAGTTGTTCTAATCTTGCTTATCTCAGTAAGCCGGAACGCATTTCTTTTGACCGTCTCAGGCTTCATTCTTCCGCAACTATAAGCCCGCCTGTACGCCTCTGACGCGTTCCCTGTCTCCATGTAAGCCAAACAGAACTTTTCCTGTTTCCCTGTCAATCTCATATTCTACGTGTTTATATTGTAAAAAATAGCTTTCATAAGTGCCCCAGGTTAAACGATCTCAACCCGCGCCATACTTTGCCACGTCCTAATTTCTGGCGATGATGTTTTGTTGCTCAATCCCGTCAATCATTGCGGACGCCGTGCAAGCTGCACCAAGCCCGAAGCATACTTTTGCAAGTGCCATTTCTGTAACTGTTGGCTGTCGCTTCAAGCAATCAAAAACAAGCTCTATAAGAACTGGCTCGCTTTTCTCCTGAATGAAATGAGAAATCTTTAATGATTCTTCTTTGTTGCTCATGATCTCAATTTTTAATAATTACTCTGCCCGTCCGTTTTCCCTCAATAGGTAGTCTGCCAAGTCCAGCCCTTTGGCTCGATCTTCTTCACTTGCCCGACGTTCCAGTATATCGGACACGGTAACGGCCGATACTCCCTTGGCAAATTCTCTCCACTTGTCGTGCGCCATCAGGTCAGGGAAGAGCGTAACCTTTCGACCTCGCAACACTCTCAGTTTATCCTTACTGAGGTTGTTCTTTCCCGCTGTAGCAAGCCATACGTATTCAGGTATGAACCCACTGGCAACAATCGCCGTTTTCTCACTCTCAACAATAGCGACCGGCTTCTGCTGATCTTCAGTAAGCAAGTGTTCACCGAACAAACATTGCTGCAAGTGGTAAGGCTCGATCTTCATCACCTTGTGAACCCATTGGATATGATTAAAAGGTTCTTTCACTCTGCGCCCTGTATCGCTGTTGTAGAGCATGATCTTCCCGCCTCTGATCTTTGCGTCTCTGTCGATCTGCCAAAAGACAGATGAACCCGGCCAATGCTTTGACGTGCCGACCTGGTAAGCTGCCGTTAACTCAAGTGCCCGATCTTCTCCGAACACCAAGCAAAGCCACCGGCAAAAATTATTCTCACTGTACCGGGTCATACAGGCCTGCATGATCTTTGTATCAATGAATGAAGGTTGTACTGGCTCCGGCTCATTCTGTGGCTTCCTTGCTGGCTTTGGTGCATCGAAAGGGTTATTCCCTGACAAGTGGAAATACTCCGAAGGTGTCAAGTGATAACCGCATGAATCCTCTCGGTCACAACGTCCGACATCATCCGCAACCGGCTCACCTGTGAAGGAATCGACGTAACGAACGAGCCGTACCTGCTGGCAGGCAGGGCAGAGATGTTTCACCCCGCCTCTCTCAAGTGCAAAACGATAATCTGCCATCAGAAAAGCCCCTTATATTTTTCTGCAAGCTCAGATACGTTTCTGCAATCCGCATCATTTTGCATAACTTGCATAACTTCAGACGTGTTATCAGGGTGAAAAACTTCTGCAACTTCTGCAACGCCTATAGGGAATTGCATAACTTGCATAACTTGAACTTTCCGAAACTTCCCCTGGCTAAGTTTCTCAATAAGTCCAGAATCAATCGCCGTTCTAATCCGATCACCTGACGTTCTCAGTGACATTCCTTTACTGTGTGCTGCCTCGTTAAACAGTCCAGTAGTGAAATGTTCCGGTAGTGAACCAATAATCTCAATAAGTGTATGATCTGGCAACGGCTCAAGCTTACCCGTGAGGCTGTAGAGATACCAACGTTCAGGCTGCCTTGTCAAGTGTAGAGTAAACTCATCGCAATTTCTGCCGGTAACATACAGGTTGAACAACCCTTTATTGTTCGCGTCTTTCTGAAATGCCGCTGTTGTTTCCGCATCATCAGCAAGAAGGGACGAACCGCGCCCACTGTAGAAATTATTATCGTTCTGTTTTTTCCCTGTGTGGTGAACAATGATAACCGTGACATTGAACTGTTGAATCAATAGCCTCACTGCTGCCATAAACTCCCGCATGTTGTCCGCGCTGTTTTCCTCTCCAGAGTAGAAGTTTTTTAGAGGGTCAAAAATCAGCACCTCCGGCATCACCTCAGCAAGATTTCCCCTTATCTCTTTCATCGCTTCAGGCTTTGGCAGTAGTAGCCCTGTACTGGTAAACAATAGGTTTTCCCGTATCCTGTCCGCCTGTTCAAAGTCAATGCAATAATAATCACTGAGGTATCTCAATCGGCTCTGCATGGTGAGTGCTGAATTTTCCCCATTGACATAAAGCACTTTTCGTGCTTTCCCGATCCCAAAGCCAAGAGTATCACGGCCCAAAGCTAAACCATAGCAGAGGTTTAAAAGCAGCATACTTTTACCGATCTTTCCGGCTCCAGTAAGCTGGAGAATACCGCCTGCTGTAAGAACCGCGCCTTTATCCGAATTAAGGATAACATCACCCTGCAATAACTCTTTATCGGGGAAATCAACCGCGTTTTCTATAGTCCATACTTTAAACCCTTTAGCTTTAGCCTTTACTTCATCAATGATACTGGTCATAATCCAAGCCCTCCAAAGAATGCGCCGATCTCGATAAGAATAATTCTTAACCGGTCAATCAGGCCCTCAGGCAACCGCAAGGCTGGCCCTTTACTGTGTGTTCGCTGTTTCATACTCCGGCCCTCCTTGCTGACCTTACTATCAATCGGCCATCACGGCCAACGAAGTAACTGAATTTTGGTTGAAGCAATCCACCACTGAAAGCACACCACAAATCAATAAGTATCTGCTGAAACTGCCTGTCTGTAAGCGGTTGTTTGGGATTTCTGGCAGTGTGGTTATATTGAGGCTGTGATTGATCTGCCCGATTAATCTGCCCTATCTTAAGCCTCTCAGCTCGCCCCTGGGGGGCTTTTCCTTTTTCTCTCATGGTTCAAGCCTCCACCTTTTCATCATTTCCGACAAGCCATTTTTGAACGGCATCGACCGGAAAGAGCAATCTTCCATTAGGTGCTTTCTTGCAAGGAATCTTTCCCGACATCGACCATTTGAAAATCGTTCCTTTACTGATCTTCATTCCTGCATAATCGCGAAGGTGTGCGACAAGCTCAGGCGTGCTATAAAACGCTTTTGCTGGCCTTGTAAGTGTAGATGTGTTTTCCATTGTGGTAACCTGTTTGGTTGATATTCTCTTAGTAATCAACCGTAGGTTACAAATGGATTTAGAGGCGGGAAAGAATTGAGAATTGAATCAATACTTACTCAAAAATCAATTCCTTGAGCTGTTTGTTTTTTGCTCGACTTAATGAAGAGCTAAACGTTTTAATAGTCTTTGCTTTTGCGTTCCTTTCGAGTAAGAGTTGATTATAAGTGTTCATCCATTTAAGCCCATAACCACAAGAAAGACCATCCCCTTGTTTCGTCTCAATCAAAAATTTCCTCTGTTCGTCCGGTTCCATCATCTTAATTTGTTCAAGACAATATTCTTCAAAACTCATCTTTTTAAGGCTCTCTGCCGTGCCGGTCTTCGCCTGCCTATCTGCTTGCGTGCGGGTCTGTTGCTGATCTATCCCGATAAGCCAATTCAAAGCCGCTTCATTTGCCTTGAAATCCTGAAGCAATAACTTTTCCTGCCGTTCGCTTATGTGCGATTCAACTCTCTCAAATTGTGAATAGCTGGGCTTCTGCCTTTGTTGCCTTGCTGTTAATAACTCATCCTTCCAACAATACAAAGCGAAACCAACCGCCCTTGAAATATCTTGCTGGTCAATCAAATTTCGAAGGGTTTTAAGCTCTTCTTCCGGCTCAGATTCAAACCATTTCCGACAAAATAAATCATGCAATGGTTTGATATAGTCCGGGTCATACCAAACCGTCTTCTGATCTTTGTTTAAAGCTAAATCTTGCTGCCGTTGCTCTTCCTCTGTTCTTGGTGCTTTCAACTCATAACCCTTTGCCGCTTGCCGAATCGCTTCAACAATAAACCGCGCCTGATCTGCTGCCGGTGTTGTGGGCTGTGGTTTTGCAGTCTCTATATCATTTCCGATAGAGTTCAACGCCATTTGAAACCGATTTAAACTATAAACCCACTGCAACGCCTCCCGTGCTTCGAGATAACTTTCAACATAAAGAGTTTCTGGTTCAGGGAATTCAGTATACCAAGGGTTCTCTTTATGTTTATGGATTTGATCTGCTGTTATAACGGTTTTCAAGTATTTAATTTTTTCTTGAAGTGTATTAACTGTTATAGAAGCTATCTCGTCATCACTTTCAAAAATTTCCCTCAGTTGATCTATGTCAAGGTTACTATCATAAGGAACACTTAATTCGAGATATTTCTGTAAAACGTCTTTCATTTCAATAGCATGACGTTCGGGATACATCCCCCACCATTCAGCACTATAAGCGTTCATCCAGGTAGCCCGAATCACTGATAATAAATTTGCCTTTCCGCCCATGATCCGCTCCTGTAATGGTTAACTGAATTACTCATCCTTTGATACTGCAATTGCAAGTTCTTTTGCTGAATACTCTCTGCCATCGAATATATATCGGCCTTCCAGGTTCTTTTTCAGTCTCAAGGCTTTTGCTATGGCTTCCCCTTCGGCCTCCAATGCTGCGGCAATGCTGCCCGCTTTTGGTGTGATAACCGACTCAGGACGCAATATCTGCTCCTGACTTGATACAATCATCGCCGGGGATAAAGCGACCGGCTGAGGCTCTGATAGCGTAGGCAACAACATTGGCAATCCTTGAATAGCCTTGATCCGGTCTTTCTGGTTCGAGTGGGAATAAATCTCAGTGGTCTTTAAATCCTTGTGACCAAGTAATGTGCTTACCGTAAAAAAAGCCATACCCGATGATAAAGCCATTGATGCAAAGGTGTGTCTGCTTGAATGAAAATGTAACCGCCAATTCAACCCTGACCGATACCCCCATTCGTTCAGGATAACTCCAAGCCGCGACCGACCGGGCAGGATGAAAACCCGCTCATCACCTTCAGGGGCGTATTCAGCATGAAGTTTCTGAACGGTCTGTAATATCTCAACAGCTTGAGCGCATAACGGCATCTTCTCGAACTCAGATGTTTTTTTCTGCTGAAACTTTAGGAAGTATTGCCCGTTCTCGATGATGATCTTTTCCCACTTCAGCAACTCAATATCAGATAATCTCAGCCCGGTAAAACATGAAAACAAGAAGGCTGATTTCACCATGAGATTATTACACTTCGACCGACTCAACACGTCGAGTTCATCAAGGGTTAAAAAGTGCCGATCAATCGGCTTTTTTCCTATCCCGTCCACCTTGTTTGTGAAGTCCTCCAAAACATACCCTTCCTTGTATGCCTTCCGAATAGTTCCTTTCACGAAAATAAGGTATGTGTTCGCTGTGTTGCTGCTCAGTCCATCAATAGATAACAGATAACCCTTAAGCCGCTCAAGCCATTGAGAATTGAGAGCTTTAAACGAAATACTCCCATTGGTAAACTCTTGCAAATATTTGAGAGCGTTCATATATGAGGGATGATGATCTTTTTCGGCTCGAACTTTGGCGAACTCTATGAAGTCATCACCAACCATTGCTTTTCCTGAGAACACCCCGGCAGGGTCTCGTATGAAATCCCGCTCAACCTTGCGCATTTTATCCAGTGCCTCAGCTTTGATCTGGTTAAACTCTTTCCGGTTCTTTGGGTTCGCCTGTAAACCTGTCTTTCGAGAGAACCGCCCGAAATCCTTATGGTAAGTATCAATATAAAAGGCGACTTCACCACCGGCCATTTTCCGCTCTCTGATCTTTACGCCCATGTGTAACCACTTTACAAGTTATTTGCGACAAGCCTCTGTAATTGTTCCAAATAAGTTACAGAACTTGCGACAACTAACCAAGCGTAAGAGAACTGAAAGGAATGGAATGATAGTCATATTCTATTGTTTTTAAGCCAATAAAGGACATATCAGGAAGGAAAGGTAATACTGCTGAATACGCCGTATATGAAATCCCGGAGTTTATGGCGTTTTATTTCCCTGATGCTTATGCAGGGATTGATTGGACAAAGGAGCATGTATTTCTCGATCAGGAGTTGCGGGCCGTGGTGCAGGATGCCGAGTTAGGTACCCGTTTTGTTGACAAGTTAGTCCGCGTCACTGAACTCAGTGGCACCGAGAGCTGGATATATATTCATATTGAAGTGCAAGGCACCATGCAGGCTGAATTTGCCAAAAGGATGTTTGTCTATAACTATCGGATTTTTGATCGATACGAAAAACCCGTAGCAAGTCTGGCGGTGCTGGCCGATGAACACAAACAGTGGAAACCGACCTCTTATGGCTACAACGTTCTGGGCTGCATGCACACACTGGAGTTCCCCATAGCCAAACTGACCGATTACGACGAAAAACTCGATGAACTCCTTGCTTCGGATAATGCATTTGGTTTAATTACAGCAGCACATATCCTGACCCGGCAAACCCGAAAGGAGCATCAGGAGCGCTATGAAGCCAAACTCAGTTTAGTACGAATACTCTATAA
>CAIVSG010000068.1 GCA_903908555.1 uncultured Chlorobiaceae bacterium
ACAACCGGAAACGGAAGCACTCAACGTTAGGATATAAATCGCCAGTTGAGTTTTTACGTTATAATCAACAACTAAAAGTTATGGCTTCTTGATGTGTCCATTTTATTGTTGCAAGTCCAGTACTTTCTTTCTCCCCCTCTTAGTCCCCCTAACTGCCATAAGTCCCATAGGTACTATACGGCCTATAAGTCCTATTCTTTCTTTATCTTCTTCCTATATTAATCTTATAACGATCACACGCCATGCCCCGAGACTCTTACGCCTTTACCTACGAAATGAGCGTACGCGATTACGAGTGCGATATGCAGGGTATTGTCAATAACAGTGTCTACCAGAACTACATCGAGCATGTTCGGCATGAATACCTGAAACAGGTCGGCCTTGATTTCAGCGAATATACCCGGCAGGGGATTAACTTAGTGGTTGTGCGTGCGGAGCTTGATTATAAATATCCACTGACGTCGGGTGATACTTTTGTGGTAGGTGTCAACATGCATAGGGAGTCAGCCCTCAAATTTGCTGTTTATCAGGATATATTCCGTCTTCCCGATCACAAACCGGTTTTGAAGGCAAAAATTATTGTAACAGCGCTTAACAAGCGCGGACGTCCTGAAATACCAGAAGCCTTTGCCGCATTATTCAGTAAGACAACTCTCTGAGATGCGAATACTATTATTGTTATAACAACACAGCAGCACCATGAAACCACTGGTACAGGTAGGACAGGCATATATGGCCCTCAGCGAAGGGGAAGAAAATCTTCGTAAAGGCTTTTTTGAAGAAGCGGCGGCAAGCTACAGTCGGGCAATGATTGTTTCCAGGACAATACCTGAAGATGAGGCGTATGATCACCAGGGATTTGATGCACTGTGCCATACCGGACTTTCCGGAGCCCTGGTAAAACAGGAGCGATTTAAAGAGGCGCTATCTTCAGCAGACATTGCCATGCACTACTTTAATCGCAGGGGCGAACTCAATCAGGATGAAGGTAAACACTGGATAAACGCCGTTCGCAGCCGCGCTGCCTCCCTTGAAGGTACCGGCCGGCCTGATGAGGCTCTGAAAGCCTACCAGATGGTCAGCGAAATGATTGCCGAACGTAAAGCTGAAATGCCAGACAAGGAGGAACAGCTCTTTATAATAGAAGAGCATATTTCCAGACTTAAGGGTGCATTGTCCGGAAAAAAACCTGCAGGCTACAAAGCCTGGTGGGAGTTCTGGTCGTAATCGGTATGCCGGCAATCAAAAAGATACTGGTAATAAGGCTGAGCTCCATCGGGGACATCATTCTTACTACACCGCTCCTCAGGCGCCTGCAGGCAGCCTATCCCGAAGCCACCATCGACTATTGCACCAAACCGCCATTTCTCACGCTCCTTACATCAAATCCACGACTCTCAGCGATATATACGACCGAACAACTGCCCACGGAGACTTATGATCTTGTGGTTGACCTGCAGAATAATCATCGATCACGAACGATAGTCTGCTCACTTAATGCGAAGCATAAGGTAAAGTATCAGAAAGAGAACTGGAAAAAATGGCTGATGGTACATTGTAAAATCAATCTGTATTCAGCCACACACAGCGTTGTTGACCGCTATCAGGCGGCACTCAACAAGCTTGGCGTTCCTGATGATCTTCAGGGTTGTGAGCTTTATCCCTCCCCTTCAGACCAGGCCTTTGCCGAACCATACGCAATAGCAGGCAATAAAACCCTTG
>CAIVSG010000069.1 GCA_903908555.1 uncultured Chlorobiaceae bacterium
ACATCAATAAAATCCCTGAACTCCGTCAGCGGATCCTTTATACGCTTCTTCTCTTGTTTGTCTACAGGCTTGGTTCACATATTACCATTCCGGGTGTAGATGCGGCTGCAGTGTCAGGCGCATCTCAGACCCATTCAAACGATCTCTTCGGACTTTTCGATCTTTTTGTTGGTGGAGCTTTTGCCAGAGCATCAATTTTCTCGCTTGGCATTATGCCCTACATTTCTGCGTCGATCATTGTTCAGTTGCTCGGAGCAGTTACACCATATTTCCAGAAGCTTCAGAAAGAGGGGGAAGATGGCCGACAGAAAATAAGCCAGATGACGAGGTACGGAACGGTCTTGATCGCTATACTCCAGTCATGGGGCGTCAGTGTGAGCCTTGCAAGTCCAGCCTCTTTCGGGAAAATTATTGTTCCTGATCCTGGTATCTTTTTCACCATTACGGTTGTTGTTCTTCTTACTGCATCGACAGTTTTTGTCATGTGGCTTGGCGAGAAGATTACCGAGCGTGGAATAGGTAATGGCATCTCGCTCATCATCATGATCGGTATCCTTGCAAGGTTTCCCCAGGCACTCGTAGCTGAATTCCGTTCTGTTTCATTGGGAAGCAAAAACTGGATTATTGAGATTATCATCCTTGCCATGATGGCGGCGATTGTCGCTTTTGTTGTCATCCTTACTGTTGGCACCCGACGGGTTCCTGTACAGCATGCAAAACGGGTTGTCGGACGCAAGGTCTATGGAGGCAGTACCCAGTACATTCCGATGCGTATCAATACCGCAGGGGTTATGCCGATTATTTTTGCGCAGTCCATCATGTTTCTGCCGGGTACCTTTCTATCGTTTTTCCCTGAAAATGAGGTGATGCAGAGCATTGCTTCCCTGTTAGCTTATGACTCATGGTGGTATGCCCTGATGTTCGGTACCATGATTGTTTTCTTTACCTACTTCTATACAGCGATTGCGTTCAATCCCAAGGAAGTTGCCGATACCATGCGCCGTCAGGGAGGGTTTATTCCAGGTGTTCGGCCAGGAAAAAGCACCGCTGACTTTATTGACAATATTTTGACACGGATCACGCTCCCTGGAGCCATATCCCTTGCCATTATTGCAATCCTTCCAACATTTCTGACAAAGTTTGGCAATGTAACGCAAGGCTTTGCCCAGTTTTTTGGTGGAACAAGTCTTTTGATTATTGTTGGTGTTGGTCTTGATACTTTGCAGCAGGTTGAAAGCCATCTGCTCATGCGTCACTATGACGGGTTCATGAAGTCAGGCAAAACACGGGGACGACAGGGCAGGTAATGCAAACATTATGATCACGATTAAAAGTGAGCGTGAAATAGATCTGATGAGAGAGGCCGGAGCTTTGGTGGCTAAGGCGCTTGATTTGATTGAGCTGGAAATCAAACCGGGCATGACGACAAAAGAACTTGATACCATGGCCGAAGAGTTTATCAGGGATAATCATGCGGTTCCAAGTTTTCTGAATTACGCCCCGAAAGGGGATCCTGACGCGACACCTTATCCTGCAACGCTGTGCGTTTCCCTCAATGAAGAGGTTGTCCACGGTATACCAAGCAAAAAGCGGGTGATCAGGGACGGTGATATAGTTTCTGTCGACTGTGGGGTTTACAAGGGTGGTTATCATGGTGATGCAGCTCGCACGTTTGTAGTCGGTGTTATTGATGAAAAGGTTCAGCAACTTGTCGATGTAACTCGCGAATGCCTTGCACGGGGAATTGCGATGGCTGTCGAAGGCAATCGCTTGCACGATATCTCTTCAGCCATTGAGGATTATGCCCGTTCCTTCAGGTTCAGTGTTATTGAAAACATGGTCGGTCATGGTATCGGCAGCGAATTGCATGAGGATCCTGCTGTACCAAATTATGGGAGAAAGCATACCGGACCACTGCTTCAGAAGGGCATGACGCTCGCCATTGAGCCCATGATCGCGCTTGGGCGGTCGCGCAGGGCGGTTAGCCGTCGTGGCGGATGGGTCGCGGTAACAGAGGATGGGAAGCCCTCAGCACATTTTGAGCATACGATAGTCGTCAGGGCAGGGAAGGCTGAGATACTGACCGGCACCTTTCTTGATGGCAAACACTCTTGATCGCTTACAACACTTTATCGAAACTAAGGAGCAGACAATTTGGCCAAAGAAGAATCAATTGAGATCGAAGGTGTTATTCTGGAAGCACTTCCAAATGCGCAGTTCAAGGTAAAACTCGAAAACAGCCTTGAGGTTTTGGCGCATGTGTCAGGTAAAATCAGGATGCACTATATCAGGATTTTGCCCGGTGACAAAGTTAAAGTGCAGATATCTCCCTACGATATCTCCAAGGGACGGATCACCTACCGATATAAATAAGTGAGGAAATAAGTAATCAGAATATTGATTTTGTAATCTTTATTTATTACATTACAGACCTTTTCAGGTTTCGGGTTAGTTAGTTTAATCATTGCATCTGGGTGTTATTATGAAAATATATTCTTCTATTAAAAAGCGCTGTGAGCACTGTCGGATTGTCAAGCGAAAAGGCAAGATATATGTGATTTGTAAAGTAAATCCCAGCCATAAGCAGCGCCAGGGTTGATCTTCAGAAAAACAATAGAACTTTAACGAGAATATGAGGAT
>CAIVSG010000070.1 GCA_903908555.1 uncultured Chlorobiaceae bacterium
TGTAAATGAGACGTTAAGCGTACTGGCAAGTGAATCGGAAGGATGACCGTTGAAATGAATATCATCAATACTGTTCTCAATCCCGTTTCTGAGTACGTTCTTCAGCTCCAGCAACCGCTCATGCTCACCCGGCATTTCGAGTGCTCTCATTTCAACTGCTTTTCCAAGACCTAGAATACCGAGAGTGTTTTCTGTACCAGCTCGCCGGCCAAGTTCCTGATGACCTCCCCGTATTAATGGACAGTATGGCACGCCTTTCTTTACAAACAACGCACCGATGCCTTTCGGGCCATATATCTTGTGAGCTGAAATGGTAAGAAAATCAACACCGAGCGATCTGACATCAACAGGTACCTTTCCAACAGCCTGCACGGCATCTGTATGCATCAATGCTCCGCTTGCATGGACCATTTCAGCTATTGTTTCAATATCCTGCAGGGTACCGATCTCGTTGTTGGCCATCATAATCGATACCAGACCGACATCATTTCCCAGCATCCCGGCTAATTGATCGAGATCAACTTTCCCATACTGGTCAACATCAAGATACTTTACCCGTACTCCCCGGTGACCGAGGCATTCAGATGTCTCCAGAACACAGGGATGTTCAATTTTTGTGGTAATGATTGAACTGCGCATTTTCGAACCGGGAATACACTGGCTCGATCCACAGACAAAGAGAGAGAGCACTGTATTGTTGGCTTCAGATCCGCTGCCGACAAAAACAATTTCTCTTTCGGTGGCCCCGATAAAATCAGCGACCTGGCGACGGGCATTTTCAACGTTTGCCCTTGCTTCACGTCCATACGAATGCATACTGGAAGGATTGCCAAACATCTCCATGGCCGCAATCATTTCCTTTTTCACTTCCGGATGCAGAGGCGTCGTGGCATTGTTATCAAAATAAACCTTCATGTCTGCCATAATACTTTCAATATTCGTGGGTTAACCTTTTGTGATTACTAAAGTAAACTTTATTCATTGCGTTAAGTGCTCTTCATGCAATCCAAGTCAAATAATTTCAACCACCCATCCGGGGAGGAACTGCACAGCAATAATACGGTCTCTTCCACTAAAAAAACCAATAATAGCCAATAAACATACCTTTTCACAACAACTGCCGTTTCCTGCACTGCACAATGAACCAACTGATACGTTTTGCGAATGAATCACATTGAAAAACGCCAGTCACATTCTCGCAATTCTCTCACTTGAAAAATCCTTCGATCAGGTAAAATTATAGCCATACAATTGAAACGATAGATGAAGAAATGTATAATCAGCTCAATTAATTCCTAACAAGACTTAATTTATCCTATTTTTACAAACAAAACTAATCTTTCCTTAAAAAAAGAGGCCTGGCGCATAAAAAAGCTCAATTAATTATAAGAATACGCTCCTTTGTCGGAGGAAGTTTTTTCCCGTTGAGGTACAATTCGACAAATTTTGGACGCCCAAGATTAACCCAGAACTTTTTTCGAGCTTCGTATCGAAGCACCTTACCGCTGCTGAACTTTCCACCGGGATATACCCTTGAGCTGTCATCAGCGATAACCTTGACCCATGAATATTCGTCAACCAGGCGGATAACAAGCACCTTTCGGTATGGAGAGGTTGAGGTGGATGGTAGAAAAGAAACGCTTTTTGCCCACTCACTGGAATTAGAAGCCGTGGCAGATAGCGCTGATGCCGATGAAACAGGTGCTGGCGCTGTTGTTGGTGTTGCAGCAGCAACAGGTAGAGAGGTCGCTGCAGAATCAACCCTGGTCGGGGCTTGCTGATCAGGAGATGACGATGCAGCATTGAGAGGCGCTTTGTTCAAACCGGAAATCTGAAGAGAATCAACAATCTGTTCGGCAACAGCAACCGTATCTTCCACGCTTGCTGAGGGTGGCGCAACAACACCGGGAGAGTGAGTATCTGAAAAGTGAAGCTTACCGTTAAAATAAAAGAATGCGAGTCCGGCAGCAAAAAGGAGTACAATGCCGGTGATCAACAAAACTAAAGATCTGGGAAAGCGAACATCACGAAAGTTTGTGTCCCGGGCAGGTCGTTTTTCCTTCTTGCTGGAAGCTTTGTCAATTGCAACGACACGCTTGAGGGCGCTGGTTAACTGCAACTCTTTTTTGCATTGCTCAAAGGTTTCATCGTTGCCAACCCCCATCAAGAGAGCATATTCCTTGATGTAGGTAAAAACATACGCCTTGGGGAGAAAGCTGAAATCGCCTTCCTCGATTTTTTCAAGATGATTCTTTTGAACCGTGCTCAAACGGCTGACATCTTCCAGAGAAAGGTTTTTTTCGATTCTGGCATTTTTCAGCTCCCTTGAAAGAAGCTCTAATGCCATACTGCTTGATACCTGCTCAGTCATAGAACACAATCCCAATTACGATAAGCCAAGAAAATATCAAAACTTTCAGTCTTGCAAATTTACAAAAAAGAAAGAACGCATATCAAGAAAAGGATGATTTTATTCTCAGAAGATCAACCGTTTTTCATAAAAAAATAAGAACAACAGCTCCTGATAAACCTCTTTTATTCATACTTAATCAATTCCGTATGAGGAAATATTCATCAGGATTTCATGAGCAAGATCAGAGTTTACACCAAGAGAAAACAATGCACCTGACCCGGAAACAGTCCCCTGCATCTCTTGACTGATCTGTTGACGAATCGCTCCAACCTCAACTCCGTTAAGGTTTTTCCAGAGAATAAAAACTCTGTCATGCGGGAAAAAAAGTTTTTGGAGCCTTGCTCCTGTAACCTTATCTGGACTATAGAATGAAATTCTGGACAGAGTCTGTGGCGATGCCGGCTGCTCAGATAACAAAGAAAACTCTTTAAGAGAATGGAGGTATGAATATCTTTTATCAGAAACAGAATTGTTATTCATACTTAAAATATGAAAGGGAAAAAGATCGTCACTAATAAAAATTAGATGCTTGTAGCTTGCGAGTGAACGGGCAAAAGGTTCATAAAACGCCTTAGTGAACCACTCACGCTGTGCACTACCCTGTTGAGGGCTGGAAAGCTCACGTCTGAACGCCTCAATTTTTGAGCCTGGAGTATTAAGGGAGTCGAAGCTAACACCACTTCGAGCTATCTGCAACTGCCTTCTGCCTATCAGCATGGCCCCACAAAGACTGTCGGATATAAGCGGCTTTATTATCGCCTGATCCTCTTTCAGAGAAGCCTGTACTGTACGAAGTGTTACCGGGATAAGTTGGATGGCTTCCGCTGCAACTGGATTTATGGCCCTCACCTGGGGAAGCAGTTCAATTAATCTGCCTCTTTTGATGTTAAGAGCCTTATCGGCACTCTTATTTTTTTCATATCCTTCTGCGCGGATGAAAATGTCGGCTTTCCGCTGAAGAAGCGCGGAAATCTCGTGCTGCAATTGAGATATTTTTGTTTCAAGAGCTTCATGACCCTTGCCCAGGCTGAAGCTTTTTCTATAAACCTGCAATAAACGCTGCAGGTCGATATTGCCTGCTTGTTCCCCAGCATCAAACAGTTCAAAGATTCTTGACTTTTCCAGCAGCAAGCCTGTAAGACGATGTGCTGATTTTTTTTCAAGCTGAAGAAGTTCATTTGTCGGATACGGGGGGGCAAAATATCTGTTGACCGAAATCCCCTGCTGCAGAACACTAATCCGTTCATCCTCTTTAAGTGACTTGCTATCGCCAAGCATCAAAAGGGAGGAGGCTTGGGCATACTGCATATTTTTCATGCGAAAATATTCAGCTGCCTCGCGGAAAGGATCGGGTTTACGAACTATGACCGCATTGGATTCCAGCCGAAGGATCTGTACAAGCAGAGGATTTTGGGACTTGTCGGCAAGCGCAAGTGCTTTGAACAAAAAAAAGCTGGCATTTCTGCGATGCTTTTCAAGAGACTGAACACTGTTTGATGCCGCCCTGAGCACCTGAATCCTTTGCTCGAATTCGCCCTCCATAGCTAAAACCCTCCCTGACTCGGCCGCAATTTTCACTGCAATGGCATCTGCCGTTTCAGAAGCAAGCTGCGGCATGGCCACCTTACATTGCAACAGCCCTGCCAAGGCTGTCATTCTGGTAACGGGATCACGCTCCAAACCCGATAGATGGCGATATATTTCTGCAGACTTCTGGAATTCCCCTCTCTTCTGATAGAGGGAAGCAAGCTCAAATTGCACTGCCGGAGATGGAGCAACGACGTGCTCAAGAGCCAGCGAAGCATCCCCAAAACTTCCCAATTCGCGAAGCAATACTGCCTTATCGCTAAACAGTGCATTTCGAAGTGAATCAGGAAATACCTTTGGCGGTAGTTTTTCCAGAAGTGCCGTAGTTTTGAGCGCATCATAATACTCCCCTGTCATGCCTTCAATGACCCTCTTCTCATTCAATGCCTTGATAACCCTCGGTAATGCGACGTTAAGGGTGTCCAGAGAAAGCGCCTTGTTATACAAATCAAGGGCTTTCTGATACTCCCCGCGACTGCCGCAGGAAAATGCCTGCTTGTATAGGGGGTCGGGAGATTCCCGCGTATTGTTATCGGTAGTGCAGCCTGCAAAAAGAAAATAAAGGCCAAGAAGCACCATTCCTGACGGAAGCCGCCGGAAATGAATTTTCATACTTGGAGCCTCCAGCTCCAGAATAAACGTTGGGGTTGTAGTGCATTTTACCTATAAATCAGGCACAAATCAATTGCTATTTTACTGCTCAGCGCCGTCCGTCTTCATCTTGACGAAAAGGGAAATATCAAGTTGAACAAAGCGCCTTATCAATTCCTTTGGGCCTTAATGAGTGGATTTTAAGCCAATTTTAGGGTTAATTTTTTAATCCTTTAAGAATCTTCTGGTTACATTTAGAGCTTTTGAAATGGAGATATTCTATCTGAATAATATTAAGGTATATCAATAAGGCAGCCTGATGCCGCGTCATGAAGAATAGAAAAAATATATCCATCCTGAACAACAACACTCCATGGAAAAGATTGCTTGTAATGAGTCTGCGCAACCGGATTGCCTTCTACTACACGGTAGCAACAGCATTTTTAATCGCCATGGTGTTTACGATCACCTACCTGATTGTTGAAAGCGTTGTTTATAAGCAATTTGATGAAAAAATCAAGACCGAGATTTCGGAAATCCTTTCAAAAGCACATATTACGACGAAAGATTTTAAAGGCTTTGCCAGCTTTCAGGAACTTGATAACAATGACAGCATCGATACTGAATTTGTTCAAGTGGTAAACATGATCGGAGAGGTGGTAAAAAAATCATCCACTCTTTCCTGGTGCGCACTGGCTTTTAACCCAAATCAGTCGGGCTCAACTTACTTCAATAACAGCTTTGCAGGCTCAGTTGTCCGGCAGGCTCAGGTACCTCTCATCAACCCAAACGGGGTTACCGAAGGCTATCTTATTGTTGCCGTTCCTCTCAAAAACGCAATAATTGTCCTGAACGATCTGCGGAATGTTTTTCTTTATTCATTCCCTGCTATTCTTTTTACGCTTTTTGTCTGTACACGTATGATCGCTGGAAAAAGTATACGCCCCATTGAAAGAGTGATAGCAACAGCTGAAAGAATGACACAGGAAAACCTTCATCAACGCATAGCCCTTCCTTTTCACCATGATGAATTATATCGATTATCTTCAACCATTAATGACCTTCTGGACAGACTGCAGGAGGCATTTCATCGTGAAAAACAGTTTACTGCAGATGCTTCCCACGAACTGAAGACTCCACTTTCCACAGTTAAAGGAACTCTTGAGGTACTGATTCGCAAACCAAGAGAGAAAGAGCACTACGAAAGCCGAATTCAGTTCTGCCTTGTAGAATTAAACCGTATGGCCAAACTGATCGACCAGCTCCTGATGCTTGCACGATATGAAAGCAGCTCAATGAGGCCGAATATAGAACGGGTATCGCTGTTGCCCCACATTGAAGAGGTCATTGACAGGATGAAAGGATACGCTATTGAAAAAAATATTTCGATCAAGATGGATCAAAAAGAATCCGTCAGCGTTGCTGCAGATCCTGCAATCCTTGAAATGATTTTTGTGAATATTCTCTCGAATGCAATCAAGTATTCCCCTGGCGGTTCTTTTATAACTATAGCTGTAGAGCGAAAATCCAATACGATCGTCTGCAGTATTGCCGATCAAGGAATCGGCATTCCAGAAGAAAAAATAAATGCTGTTTTTGAAAGGTTTTACAGGGTCGATACATCTAGAAACTCAGGCACAGGTGGCACTGGGCTGGGATTATCCATTGTAAAAAAACTCGCAGATCTTCAAAAAATAAAAGTCTCCCTGACAAGCGAAAAAAACATCGGGACAACATTTATGCTGACCATTCCATCAGCTTAACCATTGAACTTCCCGACCTGAATATCGCTTAATTGCTTTGACCCCAGGAATAATTCCAGGCATCACTTTTACCTCTCTATTCTCGAATAAAACCGCTCTACAGTTTCTGCATTTTTTTTGTGCCTCGAAAAAATTATAATGACGCCATCAATGCAATGAACAACTATTGAAGATGACTTTATGACAGAAATACTGGCTATAGCCCATAACGTACTGCGATCGTCATGGGAGGTTACCCTCGAATCCGCGCCGCTATTTCTGGCAGGTTTTTTTGTCGCAGGCCTTTTAAGAGCGTTTCTACCTGAAAATTTTGTTGCCAATCACCTTGGCAAAAACGGAATACGGAGTATACTGAAAGCTGCGGCATTCGGCATTCCAATTCCTTTATGCAGTTGCGGAGTTCTGCCTGCTGCTGCAGGCTTGAAAAAACAGGGCGCAGGGAAAGGTGCTGTAGCTGCCTTTTTAATCTCCACACCTGAAACGGGAGTGGACTCTATAGCAGTTTCCTATGCTCTTCTTGACCCCATAATGACGGTGATCCGTCCGGTGATAGCTTTTTTGACAGCTATAGCTGCGGGCATAGCAGTCTCTTTTTCAGAGAACCGGAACATGGAAAGAGATAGACTGGAGCAAGAATCGGCATTAGCTCCGCCTGAAACATGCAACTCTTCATGCTGCTGTTCTACAAAAATTCAGACAAAACAAACGATTGGAGAAAAATTCAAAGCAGGCATGCGTTTTGCATTCGGCGATCTGCTTAAAGATATCAGTCCCTGGTTTTTTATCGGCATTATACTATCAGGCTTGATTTCAGTGTTCATCTCCCCTGAACTGATCAGCAAATACCTGTCAAACGAATATCTCTCGATGGCATTGATGCTTGCACTGTCAATACCGCTGAACGTCTGTGCCACAGCATCAACCCCTATTGCCGCTGCACTTGCCCTGAAAGGGATTTCACCCGGAGCCGCCCTTGTTTTTCTCCTTGCAGGCCCGGCAACCAACGCAGCATCACTGACAGTGATCTTCCAACTGCTCGGCAAAAAAGCATCTCTGATCTACCTCTCTGTCATCCTTGTAGCCGCATTCCTCTCCGGTATAGCCGTTAATGCGTTATACACCCATCTTGGCCTTAACATCGCAAACTGGATACCCGCCACTTCTCATAAGGAAGGCAGCCTGTTTGAAATCGTATCAGCTGTTGTGCTCGGCGCTCTCGTGCTGAAATCCTTTATCCCGATTAAAACGAGCGTATAGGCCTTACACGACTGGTGTTTGTTTTATTACCATCGATCTGCTGGCCATTGCTGAAATCCTGTGCCCATGCTTTACCGGATTCACTATCCGAAGAACTCCAGTAATAGGTTGCAAGGATACCACCAAGGCTGCTGCGATTAATATATAGCTGATTCAACTGCTCCTTGTTCGGCAAAACCCAGTCGCAATACCCATCCACAAACCTGTTAGCCGCAACCTTAGCGCCATACCAGTTAAAGAACCCCTCCGCCTTTCCAGAAGAACCCGTCATATCAGCCTTAGCTGCAATAAGCCCATGCTGCCCGGTACCATCAATATAAATTACAACACCGCCATTAAGGCTGTCACCAATCTTCAGCGCTGCAGCACTGGAAAGTGAAGAAACACTCACCATACTCAGCCCGGCAAGCAGGAAAATGGTCCAGAGCCGGGTAACATATTTTTTTGCATTCAGTTTCATAAGTCTATCCGTTTACAATTAACAGAGTAAATATCACACTGAGGCTCTATGCCATCAATATAAAAGGGGTGGCAGGGAAAGAAAAATTTAAGGCTAACAATGGCCTAAAAAACAGAAAACAAACCTTGCTTTACATTGCTGCCTTGATGACATAAATACAGTTAGTCAGAAAACGTCCCAGAATCCCACTCATCTCTGTCCTTCCCTCCAGTAACTGTAAGATAAGAGTCGCGGTAGGGATGCCAGTTACCCAACACCCCCCGCACAGATCCGTACTTGCGGGACTACCGCATACGGCTCCTGCCTTGAGTTGTGGCGAATCGTACCTCCGGGAATTCATGGCATATTCGGAGGCGCGGAA
>CAIVSG010000071.1 GCA_903908555.1 uncultured Chlorobiaceae bacterium
AGCAGCAGGTGATTTGAAGTCTCCGCCTGCACGACGACTCCGAAGGACCCTCCTTCATCTCTTGTGCAGCATGGCTGCACGGAGGACTTTCGTCCTCCTGTACGCCTTCGTGGCGCACAATCATCACAATAACGCACCATGTTCATTTTCAAGCCTTTACGTTTTGCTTGCGGAAAAGCTGTTGCAAGTGCATGTTCAAGGCCATCCAACGTCATGTTGGCCAGAACCGGACTGATACTACCACCTTGCGGTGTGCCGGCAACTGTAGGAAAGAGCTTTTTTTGATACACAAACCCTGCCTTGAGCCATTTCTGAAGGATCGTTTTGTCAACTGGAATGTTGTCGATCAACCATTCATGACTAATCGTATCGAAACAGGCTTTGATGTCCGCCTCAAGCACCCATTGGGCGCTGTTGCGCCCCGCAAGACAGCCGAAAGCTTGTTCGCCTGCATCTGCTGTAGAGCGTTCCGGCCTGAACCCATAAGAGTTTAAGTCGGCGGTGGTTTCAGCAACTGGTTCCAGTGCCAGCAGATAAAGAGCCTGCATAGCACGGTCTTTCATTACCGGTATACCGAGAGGTCGTGTTTTGCCATTTTTCTTCGGAATAATAACACGCCGAAGCGGGAGAGGTTGGTAACCCCTCCGTTGCAACGATACTATCGCATTGGTCTTTGCCTTTAGTGTACTCCATATAACGTTATCAACTCCGGGAGTGTTTTTCCCCCGGTTTCCCGTCACTCGTTTCACGGCTAATGCTTTCCCGCTGAACGAATGGGTCAGCAACCACTGCAAGGCTTTTATCCTGCCCTGTTTGCCTTCCTGTGTTGCCTTGACAATACGGGCCTGTAGCTTTTTTACCCGATGACTAACCTTGATCCAGTTGATCTCAGTCCAGTTCAGGCCGGATGGTGCACATGCAACAATTGTTACATTCATTTGCGTTCCACACATTTAAAAATAAAGTTCTACCGGTTTTCGTGTCAAGAGAGACCATAAAGAAGTGGGCTACGTTTTCACGTGGGGTAATGTTGCAATCCCTATCCGCCCGATTACAGGACGGCATTCGCTTTTTCTTCATCCCATACCCGCAGCTCCAAGGTCGTCCCTTGTGGTTCGATTGCCCGGAAAACCGGGCGAAGCTATGGGCTTATCGTGTTCCTTGTAAAGAATATGTGAACGACTTAGGCTTCATCTGTCCGCCGGCGGGAGTTATTGACCGTGTAGGCTCATAGTGAAAGAACCTAACCTACCCGCTTACATTTTTGTTCAAGCGTATCAGTAGCTTGCGCTTGTTGGGAATAACGGCGTTTATCGATGATTCACATTTGTTAGCCTTATCGTTCTGCCCCTTGCCCCTCTCCGCCCTGCTACTGGCAGATTCAGCGTTTCCTCACGGATCAGCCTACAGATTTCTGCGGGTACTTTTCCGACATGCTTCAAACAGGATAATCACTCATTCTGCAGGTGTCGGTGGGGCCAGTTGACGGAACAACTGGTTCATTTAAGAACAATTCATTTACAAGACCTTCACGTCGCAATCACTTTCTTCCCTCATCCCTCAGCACTTTCTCTCCCAGCACTCACCACTCCCTTATCGGTTCGCCCTGATGCCGCAAGAGATATGTTATTAGCTGCAAAATCATCCTGAGTGCAGCCGGTCTCTCTCTGCCATCCGTCAAAGGATGTACAATCATATTCAACGGCAATTCTGCTGTTCTTCGTAAGAGAATTAATATCTTTATACGCTAGCTTTCTCTATAATAGTTATCTTCCCGTTTTCTTACCTAATAACAATACTATCCATACGTTGCAGACAACTCATCTGGTATCGCTCCTCCATGCGCTGAAAAGCCTGGATAAGCATTTCCCGGCAGGCTCCTACAGTGTTCCCGGAATCTGGACAGGAAAAAACAGTGGAACCGAACAGGTCAACCCTGCTGAATACTATACAACAATCATTGAAAGCATACTTCACGGCAGTGATCACCCGGTCGCGGCAGAAACAATTGCCGACTGGAGAGAGGGTGCTGTAGTATACAACCTCTTTATTCGACTCACCACTGCATTTGACCATAACGGCGACGGCTCAATCGCAACTGAACCACTTTCATGCGGGTTCAGGGAAACCGGCACCCTCCTGAAAGCAATTGCGCTTCTGCCTTATATAAAAAATCTCGGCGCAAATACCGTCTATATTCTCCCTCTCACTGAAATCGGCTCTCAAAGCAAAAAGGGTTCACTGGGCTCCCCTTATGCCGTTAAAAATCCACGCAAGCTCGACCCGATGCTTGACGAGCCGGCACTCGGTATCTCTCCTGAAACGCTTCTCAAAGCTTTTGTCGAAGCGGCACATCTGCTCGGCATCCATGTGGTGCTTGAGTTTGTCTTTCGAACAGCCTCTATGGACAGCCGCTGGGTAAAAGAGCACCCTGATTGGTTCTACTGGATCAGAGAAAATGAAAATACCTGCAATTACGGGCCTCCTCACTTCGAGCCCGATACATTACGGTGGATTCATGAACTTGTAGAGCGCCATGAGATGCACAATCTTCCGGCACCCTCTGCCGAGTACCGGGAACAATTCGTCTCCCAGCCTGTTACAGTGCAGGATAAAGATGGAGCATATCAGGGTCATGCCGAGGATGGCGCACTCTGCCGCATAGCAAGTGCGTTTTCGGACTGGCCGCCTGATGACCGGCAACCGGCCTGGACAGATGTGACCTATCTGAAAATGCACAACAATGATGCGTTCAACTACATTGCCTACAATACCATAAGGATGTACGACAGTGCTCTTGAAAATCCGGATAACCGCAATACCGCACTCTGGAATGAAATTCTGGATATCATACCGAGTTTTCAATTGCTTTATGGCATCGATGGTGCCATGATCGACATGGGCCACGCCCTGCCCTCAGAACTGAAAAAAAATATTGTGCGTAAAGCCCGCGAAAGCAATACTCAGTTTGCGTTCTGGGATGAAAATTTCAATCCGGCACCTGAAATTCGCAATGAGGGCTTCAATGCTGTATTCGGTTCCCTTCCGTTCGTCATCCACGATATTGTCTTTATCCGAGGATTGTTAAACCACCTGAACAGAACCGGGGTTGCACTGCCGTTTTTTGGTACCGGTGAAAATCACAACACCCCGAGAGTCTGCTTCCGTTACCCGCGCGAGGAGGCTGGCCGAAACTTCTCGATCTTTATATTCACGCTCAGCAGCATACTGCCCGCCATCCCGTTCCTGCAATCAGGCATGGAACTCTGTGAATGGCATCCGGTAAACCTCGGACTTAATTTCACCGATGAAGACAGGGCTCTCTATCCTCCCGAAAAGCTCCCCCTCTTCAGCGCGTTCAGCTATGACTGGAAAAACACTAACGGACTCAAGCCTCTCAACAGTTATATCAGGAAAATTCTTGATATCAGGGTGCGGTATCTCGATCTGCTCCTATGCGGAGAAACAGGATCGATGAGCATACCCTATGTATCCGAACCCGAACTTTTTGCCGTGATGAGATCTTCCGGTGGCCGTTCACTGCTCTTTGTCGGAAACAGTAACATCTATGAAAGCAGAACAGGTGCGCTTGAATTCAGCATGAACAATATCCCGCTCTACGACCTGATCAGTGAAACACATTCGGCAATCAAAGAACATAAGCTTGAAGTGACCCTTGCTGCAGGTCAATGCATGCTCTTTGAACTCCCGGAGGGTTGACGGGATAATCGGCAAAAAACGTATCTTTCGTGATTTTCAATAAACCAAACAATTATAACACTATGTCTATTCTCATTGTCGGCTCTCTGGCCTTTGATGACATCGAAACGCCTTTTGGAAATTCTTTTGACACGCTTGGCGGATCATCCACCTACATTGCGCTCTCGGCAAGCTATTTTGACGACAAGGTAAAGTTGGTCGGCGTCGTTGGCTCTGACTTTGAGGATAAACATTTCGACCTGCTGCATTCCAGAAACATCGATACCAAAGGCATCAAAAAAGTGGAAGATGGAAAAACCTTCCGCTGGGCCGGACGCTATCATTACGACATGAACACCCGCGACACACTCGACACCCAGTTGAACGTTTTTGCGGATTTCGATCCCCATGTACCCCAGGAATACCGTGATTCTGAATTTGTCTGCCTCGGCAATATCGATCCCGAACTGCAGCTCAAAGTTCTTGACCAGATCAACAAGCCGAAACTGGTCATCTGCGACACCATGAATTTCTGGATCGAAGGAAAGCTTGCAGAGCTCAAAAAAACTCTTGAACGGGTTGATATTTTCATTATCAACGACAGTGAGGCAAGAATTTTAAGCGGTGATCCTAACCTTGTCAAATCGGCACGGATTATTCGCAACATGGGTCCAAAAACCCTGATCATCAAAAAAGGCGAACACGGAGCACTCCTGTTTACCGACAGCGGAATCTTTGCCGCACCTGCATTCCCGCTCGAATCCATTTTTGACCCGACCGGTGCCGGTGATACCTTTGCAGGAGGCTTTATCGGTCACCTTGCACGCTGCGGAACAATAAACGACCTTGAAATGCGCAGAGCAGTTCTTTACGGCAGCGCCATGGCAAGCTTCTGTGTGGAAAAGTTCGGCACTGAAAAAATTGCAGCGCTGAATATGCTCGAAATCGAAGACCGGTTCCAGAGCTTCCGTGAACTTTCACGAATCGACGAATAAACGAAACACGACTCCCCGGAGAGCCACAGAACATTAAGACGCAGAGGGAAGAAACACTTAAGAAAAAAAAAGACATGGATCAACTCAACATTCTTGATTACAGTTTCATCCTCGGATACCTTCTTCTGACACTGGTCATTGGACTGTGGTTCTCTTCCCGCGCTTCGGAAAATGTCGATGAGTTTTTTCTTTCAGGACGCAAACTGCCCTGGTGGATTGCCGGTACAGGAATGGTGGCGACAACATTTGCTGCCGACACACCTCTTGCCGTTGCCGGATTTGTAGCCAAAAACGGCATCGCCGGCAACTGGGTCTGGTGGACCTTTGTTTCGGGAGGTATGCTCACGGTATTCTTTTTTGCCCGGCTCTGGCGAAGGGCAGAAATTCTTACCGATCTTGAGTTTATTGAACTGCGTTACAGTGGCGCTGCTGCAAGATTCCTTCGGGGATTCAAGGCAGTCTATTTCGGCCTCTTTATCAATGCTGTAATTATCGGCTGGGTCAACCTGGCCATGTTCAAGATCATCAAAATCATGGTTCCGGAACTGAATCCGGAGTGGACCATTGTCGGGCTTGTACTGCTGACTACCTTTTACTCCGGCCTTTCCGGACTCTGGGGCGTATCAATTACCGATGCGGTTCAGTTTGTCATCGCCATGGCCGGTTGTATCATTCTTGCTGTCCTGACTGTTCAGTCACCGGCAGTCGTCTCTGCGGGTGGCCTGACCAAAGCACTTCCCGGATGGATGTTCGACTTTTTCCCTTCATTCGGCGCTGAATCAAGCACTTCGCCGACAGGCGCTGCCGCACTTCCTTTTGCCTCTTTTGCAGCAATGGCATTTGTCCAGTGGTGGTCCTCATGGTACCCCGGCGCTGAGCCTGGTGGCGGCGGCTATATTGCCCAGCGCATGATGAGTGCAAAAAACGAAAAACACTCTCTGCTTGCAACGCTCTGGTTTACCGTTGCCCACTACTGCCTCAGACCCTGGCCATGGATCATTGTCGGCCTTGTCAGTCTGGTGATGTTTCCAAATCTTCCGATGAATCAAAAGGAGGATGGTTTCGTCTACGTTATGAAAGCTGTTCTCCCTCCAGGACTTAAAGGCCTGCTGATCGCAGCCTTTCTTGCAGCCTACATGTCAACGCTTTCAACCCACCTGAACTGGGGTACGAGCTATCTAATCAACGATTTTTACAAGCGATTCCTTAAAACGGATGGCGATGCAAAACACTATGTCACTATTTCTAAAATCACGACATTCCTGACAGCTGCATTTGCTCTCTACATCACCTTCTATGTACTCGAAACCATAACCGGTGCATGGGAATTCATTATCCAGTGCGGAGCAGGTACCGGCTTTGTCCTTATTCTCCGATGGTTCTGGTGGAGGCTCAACGCATGGTCGGAAATCACATCCATGGTTGCTCCTTTCATTGCGTTCACATGGATACAATTGTTTACAACAATTACCTTTCCCTTTTCGATTTTCATCATTGTCGGGTTTACCATTACGGCAACCCTCATTGTCACCTTTCTGACACCACCAACAGAAACGGCACAGCTGGAAACCTTCTACCGAACCACAAGGGTCGGGGGAGTTTTGTGGAAAAAAATATCAAAAAACCTGCCCGATGTGGAATCCGACACCGGATTCACCATGCTTTTTGTTGACTGGGCACTTGGCATTATTATGATCTATGCAATCCTGTTCGGTACGGGAAGAGTTATCTTTGGTGATCTTTTTCAGGGATTCTTTTTTCTCGGCGCCGGATGTATTGCAGGAGCGCTTATCTTTGCAGACCTTAACCGAAGGGGCTGGAACAACCTGAACTGAGAAAAATATTACATGGCTAAACCAACGCTTATTCTTGCATCACAGTCGCCGAGAAGAAAGGATATACTCTCATTAATGCAAATCCCGTTTGAAACCCTGGCAGTTGATACGGAGGAAATAGTAGACCCGTTACTCTCTCTTGAAGATAACATCACAAAAATCGCTTTAACGAAAGCTGAAGCTGCGGCCTTAGTGATAGCCGGTGACAAGCGCAAGGCTGTTATTCTCGCAGCTGATACCGTCGTGGCTAAAGGAAACCAGATCCTTGGTAAACCGGCCGGATTCGATGAAGCATTCAACATGCTCAAAAGCCTGCAAAACCGTTCACATCGGGTCTATACCGGATTTGTACTTCTCTTTGGAGAAAAAACCTACACGGAATGTGTTGTTACCACCGTTGAATTTGAGCCGATGTCGGACAGTGAAATCCAGCGCTACCTTCTTTCCGTAAAGCCCTACGACAAGGCCGGTGCCTATGGCATTCAGGATCCTCTTATGGCCTGCTATATCAAACGTATTGAAGGGTGTTACTACAATGTAGTCGGCCTTCCGCTTTCGAGGGTCAGCAAGGCCTTAAAACCCCTTTTATGCTGACACCCGTCCATGTTATCCTCGGCCCCACAGCATCAGGCAAATCGGCACTCGCACACGCACTGGCAAAAAAAATCGGAGCGGAAATCATTTCCGCCGATTCCCGCCAGATATACCGCGAGCTTGACATAGGCTCTGCGAAGCCTTCCCCCGACTCCCTTCGCGATATTCGCCATCATTTTATCAATGAAAAAAATATTGGCGAGGCGTTTACTGCGGGCGACTTTGCCATTGAATCGAGAGAGCGGATTCGAGATATACAGAGCAGGGGCTTACCAGCTGTGGTGACTGGCGGTTCCACTCTCTACCTTGAAGGATTACTTGAAGGCTTTGCAGAGCTGCCTCCCGGAAACCCGGAAATCAGAAAAAAGCTTCTTCAGGAACTGGAAAGCATCGGAAAAGAAGAGCTCTATAAAAAACTCCTCCAAAAAGATCCTCAGCAGGCTGCCACCCTTGATGCCACAAAGACACAGCGGCTCATAAGAAGTCTTGAAATCATCGAAATAATGGGGGTAAGCGTTACGGAACTGCAGGCGCAGGGAAAACGACAAACAGGGCTTCATTTTCTTGCCTGGGGCCTCTCTATGCCCCGCGAGATCCTTTATAATCGCATCAACCAGCGCACGGAGGATATGCTTGAGGCCGGCCTTATAAAAGAAGCTGCCATGCTTCATCAAAAATACCGGGCAATGCTTGCAGAAGGAAAAATACCGGCACTGCAATCGGTGGGATACCAGGAACTGTTTCAACACTTTGAAGGAAAGATCGATCTGTCAACCGCAATCGATCTAGTAAAACAGCATACCCGCAATTATGCAAAACGCCAGTTGACTTTTTTTAAAAACAGACTCAATGTCACCTGGGTAGACGCTCCTGAAAACGAGAGTGAACAGGCATCGCTTGTCGACCGGTTGAACGGAAATTGTTTATAACGGAAACGCAATTTTTGATGACGCGTATTATGCCACCTTGCTCGTGTAGCGAAGAATAGAATTTATTTCAGCCTTCTTGATCCGCATTCCTTCCTCTATATCATAGTCATCCTGCATACCCAGCCAGAACTTTGCGGAATTCCCGAAATATTGTGAAAGACGCAATGCAGTGTCTGCCGTAACACGTCTCTTCCCTTTCAATATTTCGGATATCCGGGTCTGAGGTATCCCGATATCTTTGGAAAGTCTGTAAGCCGTTAGTTCTAATGGAATTAAAAACTCCTCCATCAAAACCTCGCCCGGATGAATATTTCTGAGTTCCTTCATTTCAGTGATAGTCAATAA
>CAIVSG010000072.1 GCA_903908555.1 uncultured Chlorobiaceae bacterium
AACTGCCAACTGCCAACTGCCAACTGCCAACTGCCAACTGCCAACTGCCAACTGCCAACTGCCAACTGCCAACTGCCAACTGCCAACTCCCATTCCCCAACTCAGCACTCAGCACTCTCTTTTCACTCCCCAATAATCTTCACCAGCACCCTCTTCTTCCTCCGTCCGTCAAACTCGCCATAAAAAATCTGTTCCCACGGTCCTAAATGCAGTTTTCCTTTTGTCACCGCAACAACCACTTCCCGCCCCATAATCTGTCGTTTATGATGGGCATCGCCATTATCCTCTCCCGATAGGTTGTGGCGGTATCGGCTCAGAGGTTCATGTGGAGCAAGCTCCTCAAGCCAACGCTTGTAATCATGCTTCAACCCTGATTCGTCATCATTGATGAAAACAGAGGCCGTAATGTGCATTGCATTCACCAGGCAGAGCCCTTCCTCAATGCCGCTCTCCCTGATCGCCAGCTCAACATCCCGGGTAATGTTCACAAAATCCATTCGCGCCGGCACCTGCATCCAAAGTTCCTTATGGTACGATTTCATATAGTTCTATTGAAATTGATAAAGTTCCTCCATCCCAAATCCTCCACAATGTCATTTCGAAACGCAGTGAGAAATCTCTCTCAAGACTCAGCACTCACGTCTCAGTACTCAGCACTTAGAAGATTTCCTCTTCATCCGCCGCCAAAAAAGTATAAGCCCTATTCCCATCTCTTCCCCATCTAAAGAAAATATTTTTATTGCAAACCTTAACTTATCCCTTATTTTTACCAACCTGTTCCCATTTTCCCGGAAATACAAACACTGTCGACATGCCTGAGGTTTTTCATTATCCCACAGCCTATCCCGCATGGTGGATGGATTCATATTTTCTGCTTACCTGGTGTCTTGGAATGCTCTTTCTTAGTGTGGGCTGGGCTATATTTTTCCGATACGGCAAGTTTACTTACGGTGTCGATCTTGGCTGTTTTTGGAAAACCACCTTATTGCTTGTTCTCACAACCATTTCCCTCGGTTGGCCAAATTACTACAATACCCGTTTTGTCGGGGAGCATGGTCAGGATGGAGATGCAATCAAAATATCCAGCGACAAACTGCTTTATTTAGATCGCAAAGGGAATGAGAAAAAAATTAGTCTGGCTGATATTACCTCCATTTACCAGGAGAGTATTACTTACAACCCACCACCGAAAATTTTTATTGTAGCGGGAAAAGCCCCTGTCAGAGATTCAATATTTGTAAAAACCAACCTTCCCGACTACAAGCGCTTTCTATCAGACCTGTCTAAAAAAACCGGTATTGAAGCAAAGCTGCACTGAGTACTTTTGTTAAAAGGATACCCGAACATGCTTGATTCCAGCGAACCACCTCTTCAAGATGCGTTGCTCTTTGTTGTTGAAATAGGCAACACCACCGCTTCCTTTGCAGTTTTTAAAGGAGATGAGTGCCTTGAAGTTCTTAAGGTGCCTTCCATAATGATCTCAGGATATGCCGATGTCACTGCTCAGGTAGTTCCGATCCTTAAGAAGTATCCAGCCATGGTTGACGCTGCGCTCTGTAGTGTTGTCCCTTCAGTAGGTTCAACTGTCATCAACTTTCTTCGCGATCGTCTGACAGGCCAGGTGCTTGAGGTAACTTCCAGAGTGCAGCTGCCGTTTATGCTGCGCTACGACTCTCCGGAATCCTTTGGTGCCGACCGCATTGCCCTGTGTGCCCAGAGCAGCAGACTCTACCCTGAAGAACCGGTTATTGCGCTTGATATCGGTACAGCTATCACCGTTGATGTGCTTGGCTCCGACAGGGTATATCTCGGAGGTCTTATTCTGCCTGGCCTTGACCTTATGGCAAAAGCTTTGAATGAACATACAGCCCGGCTTCCCTTGGTAAGTATGGATTTTCCTGATACACTCATAGGATTTTCCACATCGGAATGCATCCGGAACGGTATTATCTGGGGATGTGTATCAGGTCTGGAGGGGCTTCTTGTGAAGATAAAAACCGTGCTTCAGGAAGAGCACAACGCAGAGAATATCCATGTGCTTGCTACCGGTGGCAACGCGCCGCTTATTGCAGGTATGCTTGCGTCCTCACCAGTGCTTGATGAGCTTGCAGTGCTCAGGGGCACCCGCTACCTCTTTACGCTCAATGCAAACGCTTCCCGCTGAAGAATGTCTTGGACTCGTCAATAGCTTTCAGCGCCTGTTTGTCATCAACGTTTTCTTCCAGCAGAAAAGCTTCGCCCAAGGTTTTCAGCAGCACAAAACGCAGCTTTTTATCCAGTTTCTTCTTGTCAGAAAACATGTTTTCAAGCAGGATGTTGCTGTCGATATCGAGAAACCTGCGTTTCAGTAGCCCTTTTGGAAAACGGAATTTCTTCAGGATAGAGAGCCCTCGCTCAAGCGATACCGTATCAAGATAGCCGAGATTGTGCGATAAAAAGAGAGCGCAGACCATGCCGATCGTGACCGCCTCACCATGACGCAAATGGCGGTACTCAGCAAGCTTTTCAAGCCCATGCGCAAAGGTATGACCGAAATTGAGGGTTGCCCTCAAACCATTCTCTTCCCTGAAGTCCTTTGTAACAACATCATCCTTGATGAATGCACTCTTTTTGACTGCTTCAGTCAGCCATGGCTCCTGAAGTTCAGTAATGGCTTTGAAATGGAGGTCAAGGAACGAAAGGAAATCCTCATCGGCAATAAAGCCGTACTTGACCACTTCCGCCATTCCGGAATAGATTTCCCGCTCTGGCAGGGTCTTAAGGTATGAAGGATCAATCAGCACCAGTTCCGGCAGATGAAAAAACCCGATAAGATTTTTGCCGAGAGGATGGTTAATGGCAACCTTACCGCCAATCGAGCTGTCAGTCATAGCAAGTAGCGTCGTTGGAAGCTGAATAACCGGTATCCCGCGGTAATAGCTTGCAGCTATAAACCCGCCGAGATCACCCACAACTCCGCCCCCGACCGCAAGCAGGTTCCAGCTTCGGTCAACATCCGCTTCGATCATAGTGCCGTAAAGACGGTAAGCCGCACTGAAACTTTTTGAAGCTTCCCTTGCCGGCACAACCAGCTCTTTGTATTGAAAGCCTTCATTGGTCAGCGTTCTAAGTAGCTCGTCTCCGTAAAGCTTACGGGTATGCTCATCAAAAAGCACTACGGTTTTTTTTGTCATGCCGTGTGTTGCAAACAATGCACCAAGTCCAGCGGTAACAGGCGTTCCTGCAATTATCGTACTCACAACATGCGTGTTTAATGATTAATCCGGTGTGCTGGATGATGCCTTTCTAACATACCGCTCTATTTTCCTGGTCAATTCCTCGACTGTTGATCCAATGCGGTTAATATCAGTATGAACAGTGATGTCCGCGCTTTCATATCGAGGTTCCCGTTTGGAAAGGATTCTCGAAATTTTATCCTCAATCTCTTCGCGCGAGAGCTTTTGCCCGTTTTTACCCTTCAAGAGTGGTCGATCGGTTTTGTTGTAAAGCCTTCTGGCAAGTATTTTTGAGGGAGATTTCAAATAGACCAGGGTCCCGGACTCTTTAATCAGGTCATAAGCGCGGTCATTTTCCAGTACACCACCTCCAAGTGAAATCACCAGGTTGGTTTGCTCAACCACGTCCTCGATTGTCTGATGTTCAAGATCCCTGAAATGCTCCTCTCCGCTTTCAGCAAAAATCCGGGTAATTGTTTTACCGGCGTGTTTTTCAATCCTCTGATCAAGGTCAATAAACTCATAGCCGAGCGAGTTAGCCAATAGCGGCCCTATCGTCGATTTACCAGATCCGCTGAACCCGGTTAAAAATATCAGTGAATGATGCTTCGTCACGGTTGACTGTTAAAACTTTCCGGTTACGTCTGCCCCCCTCTACCTCTTGGTTTCCTTATTGCCGCAAATATATACAATAAAGCAAAAAAAAGCACTCTTCGTCAGCAGTTTGAATCTATCAGCAATGTTCCCCATTATTATCTGTCATGCAGGCATACATAACCGCCCAGGTTGAAAGTTTCCGCAATAAAGGATGCAATGTCGATAATATGATCCTTAAAGTAACAGAAACCCCGTTTCCCCCAAGTGTGCTTCCCAATTTCCAACTCATTGGTTCCAGCTTAGCGTATTTCCTTATTTTCAGCTGATTTCTAATATGCGATACGCAATATGCAGTGTAAGCGCGAGTTGCGTAAAGCAGGTTTTTGTCAGTATATTTGTACATTGGTGTCCAGCAACCCGGCTGTTATGGCCCCATGTCAGCTTGTTATTTCTCTTCGTCCTTTAAAGTAAGTTGCCCCTCATGGCAAAAAAGCATACAAATATAAACCTTGCCGCCTCCAGCGAGTTACGCTCTCTGGCCCAAGAGCGCCTGGCGCAACAACACCTCACCACTCAGCACTCAGCACCCAGCACTACCTCCTCACTTGGTACTTCTTCCTCTCCCGATGAAATGCTAAGGGTTGTCCATGAACTCGAAGTTCAACAGATCGAACTTGAACTCCAGCAGGAGGAACTGCTTCTCTCGAGGCAGAAGCTGGAGGAAACTCTCGCTATGTACACTGATCTTTATGACTTTGCACCTCTGGGTTATCTGACCTTGGCGCAAGATAGTACAATACTTGAGGCGAACCTGACTGCAGCAACAATGCTTGGCGTTGAGCGCTCTCGGTTACGAGGCATGCACCTTACAAGTTTTGTTATTCCTGAAGACCATCGGGTGATTGACGTACTGCTCGAAAAAGTGTTCATAGGTAAGATTGTCGGATATGATGAGGTTATGCTTCTGTCAAATAATAGCCTGGAAGCTACGGTTCCGAAAATTTTCTCTGGTCGCACTGTTCGCCTTGATGCTGCCATAAGTCAAACCACTCCTGCATGCCGGATCATTCTCTCCGATATTACCAGACAAAAACAAACGGAGGACGTTCTGCGCAGGCAGAGTCGAGCTCTTTTAGCAACCGACCATTGCAATCAGGCACTGATTCATTCCACCGATGAACTGGACTTGCTGCATCGAGTCTGCAATATTATGGTTGAAGTTGGCGGCTACCGGATGGCATGGGTTGGCTATGCTGAACATGACGAGAAAAAAAGCATCTCTGTGCTGGCCGAGGTAGGGTTTGTTGCTGATTACAAGCAACATCACAAGCTCTCCTGGGCTGACGTTCCGCAAGGGAGAGGCCCTGTGGGAGTTACCATCCGCACTGCTCAGTCAACAGCTGTTAATTATATACCGACCGATCCGATTTTTACACTATGGCGTGACGATGCGCTGCGTCATGGATTTGCTTCGCTTCTGACCTTGCCGCTCAAAGCCGGTAATAAAGCATTTGGCGTCCTGACTATCTATTCAGCTCAACCAGATGCATTTGATACCGACGAAACAAGGTTGCTTGGAGCACTTGCTGACAACCTCGCCTATGGAATCTCGACGTTACGAAGCCGTAAAAAGAAAGAAGAGGCCGAAAATGCACTACGCCGGAGTGAGCGTAACTTTCGTTCCATTACTGAACAAATGACGGATGAAGTATTTCTAATTGACTCCATCGGAACCTTAACCTATGTTTCACCCGTTGTTGAGAAGCTTTTCGGCTATCTGCCACATGAGGTCATTGGCCACTCCTTTGCCGACTACATACTCGAACAAGACATCCCTCAAGCCTTAGAGGTATTCCAAAGCACCCTGCTGTACAAAACATCGAATCAGATGTTCGAAGTCAGGTTAAAGAGAAAAGACAATTCACTCTTTGACGCAGAAATCCATCTGCAATATTATCAGGATCAGGATATCTCCGGAATGATCGGATTGATCCGTGATATCAGTGATCGCAAACTGGCGGAGTCAAAAGCCAAGGAAATGAGTGCCCGCTTTAAGGCCACTATTGATGCGGCTAAGATTGGTACCTGGGATTGGAATGTGCAGACCGGTGAAGCTATCCTCAATAATCGCTGGTTTGAAATTGTAGGATACAGCCGCGAAGAACTTGCTCCTGTGAGCATTCAGACATGGGTTGATTTGACACACCCCGATGATTTCAGAGAGTCAATGGGCATTGCCGAAAAGCTGTTCAATGGTGAATTGGACTATTATGAACACGAATGCCGGATGAAACATAAAAACGGCACCTGGGTCTGGGTTCTTGATCGTGGCAGCCTGATAAGCCGAACTGCTGATGGCAAGCCATTGCGAGTGCTTGGAACTCATATCGACATCAATGATCGCAAGCAGGCAGAGGCTGCATTGCGCGAAAGCGAAAGGCTGTTTCGTTCCACTATTGAACAGATTTCTGAGGTGGTTTTTGTCAACAACTCCATTGGAGAGGTAAGCTATGTTTCACCCATAGTTGAAAAAATTACCGGTTATAAAGCAGATGAGTTAATTGGGCATACATTTTTTGAATACGTGGCGGAAGAGGATCTTTCCAGAGCTATTGCGGTTTTCACTGATGCCATGAAGCGTCAATTGACAAATCAGGTTGTTGAATTTAAGTACCGGAAAAAAGACGGTTCACTCTTTGATGCAGAAATTCATTCTCAATATTTTAATGACAACGGTTCTTGCGGAGTGATCGGCTTGCTCCGTGATATCAGTGAGCGTAAACTGTTTGAAAATCAACTCGTAAAACTCAGTGCGGCTGTAGAGCAAAGCCCTGCTGTTGTGGTTATTACAGATTCTCATGGTACAATTGAATATGTCAACCCGAGGTTTTCCAAACTTACAGGGTATTCGATAGAAGAAGCGACAGGCAAAAATCCACAGATTCTTCAGTCAGGTCTGACGCCAAAATCAGTGTATGACGACCTATGGAAAACTATACTGTCAGGGAATATCTGGCGTGGTGAGTGGCAAAACAAAAAGAAAAACGGTGAGCTCTTCTGGGAATCTGTTGTAATGTCAGCCATTCTAAATTCTGAAGGTATTATCACCAATTTTGTAGCGGTTAAAGAGGATATCACAGCACAGAAAAAAATGTTGCAGGATCTGATCGCTGCGAAAGAAAAAGCAGAAGAGAGCGACCGCCTGAAATCAGCGTTTCTTGCCAACATAAGCCACGAAATACGCACCCCGATGAATGGCATTCTTGGCTTTTCAGAACTGCTCAAAGAGCCTCACCTCTCTGGTGACGAAATGGCGGAGTTCATCGACCTCATACAGAAAAGCGGGCATCGGATGCTGAACCTCATTAATGATCTTATTGATATCTCGCGCATTGATGCCGAAGAGACAAAAGTGGAAATAACAGAAACACCCCTCAATGAGCTTTTGCAAGACATCCATGCCTTTTTCAAGCCTGACGCTCTCTCTAAAGGGTTGCGCTTAACCCTTACCACAGGGCTTTCAGACGGCGAAAGCCTCATGAACACCGATAGTGGCAAGTTGACCCAGATTTTGACAAACCTTGTCAATAATGCTCTGAAATTTACTATAAAGGGTGGTGTTGATTTCGGGTATAGAAGAAAGGAAAACATGCTTGAGTTTTATGTTATTGACTCAGGTATTGGTATTCCCGTTGAGATGCGGGATAAGGTTTTTGACCGCTTTCAGCAGGTTGACAACTCCTTGACCAGAGGTTACGAAGGCGCAGGACTTGGCTTGAGTATTACGAATTCTTTCGTTAAACTCCTTGGCGGAAAGATTCATGTTGAGTCAACCGATGGTGCCGGCACTACCTTTTCATTCACCCTCCCCTATAACCCTACGCAACCCGAACACTCAGCACTCAGCACTCAACCCTCAGCACTTTCTTTCTGCATTCTTATAGTCGAAGATGATGCGATGAGCACCCTCTTGCTTAAAAAGAACTTTAAAGACGAAAACTTTTGCATGCACTGTGCCGAAAACGGATGGGAAGCCGTAGAGATGATTCGGCATCACCCTGAGATCAATCTGGTGCTGATGGACATCAAGATGCCCGTCATGAATGGCTTTGAGGCAACAAGGCTGATCAAACAGCAGCGTCCAGACCTGCCGGTTATTGCCCAGTCAGCATTTACCTCAAAAGAGGACAGGGATAAAGCCAGAGAAGCAGGCTGCGATGACTTCATTACCAAACCAATCAGCAAAAGCGAACTGCTCGAAAAGATGCACGCTCTGCTGCACTGGGAATAAGGGGGGCATATTCAATGCTCGTCCCGCTCCAGGGACATGAAGATGGCGTACCAGTCTGTTACTGCTCATCTCTTTGCCTGATGTATCCCGTGTTGTGACAACTGACTATAAAACACCCCTTCAAATCTTATGTGTCTCCCGAAAGACTAAACCATTCGAGTTTACATATAGCTGATTTATGGTATGCAATATGCCGTATACACGGGATTTGTGTAGATCAATTTATTGCTAAATTTAAGCTCAATAAATATAGAGGCGATTAAAAATATTAGTGTAATCGATCAAGCATTATTGGTATTCATTGGAGGATAAAATAAAGTGCAAGAATTATGCTCTCAAATTATATATCAGATGGATCCTGTTGTCGTCATTTAAAGACAAGAATAGACAAAAAAGTTTTTGCGCTGCAATAGTACTTGATTATATCGACAAGTTTATAAAGAAGCCGATTCTTGCTGTCAAAGGATCGGCTTTTTGTGTGTATGAATATTCAAACCAACATGTAAATACAAGGAGAAGAGGAAATGAGTCAAACAGAAAACAAAACAGAAATTCAGAAATACATTTTGGCTTCAAGATATGCTCTACTCAACTATGTTCGTCATGATTTAACTCCGATATCGCGGGCAATCGGCAGTTTCGCTCCGGATGGAGATGATCTCTTTTTTTCTACAGGTAAAGAAAGTTCAAAAGTTGAGGAGATAAATAAAAACAAGCGTGTGTCGTTTTACTTTGAGCATGATAACCAGGTGCTTGAAGACTGGAAAAGTGTTCTTTTAATCGGCGATGCGGAGCCGGTCCAAGTTGGCTCATCCGATTATAACAAGGCAATTGACCGTTTGGGAGCAAAAAGTCCCCGTTTCAGGGAACGTGTAGCAAAAGGTGATCTGGATAGTGCACTTATCTATAAAATAAACACCAGGGAATTTGAATATCTCGATCGCAGTAAAGGATATGGTCCCCCGATTAAGATTGCTGTGAGCTGATACGATAGGTTGAATTTGTTGATCCTGGGGCATGCATTAAAAATATTCACCCGCAAGGATTGTTCCTTTTTTGAATTACAGTATGTATTAACATGTCCGGACTACGGATTGTCGGCTCTTATTTCAGGCAAAACTGGATAATTTACTCAGTTGGTGTTAGCATGGTTGCTGCTGGCAGCCTTTTTGCGGCACAGATTCCAAGTATACTTGGTCACGTTACTGACAGCTTGCGCGATAGCAAGCTTGGGACGATGGAGATTGCTGCTTATGTTGGCCTGATAGCCTTGATTGGAGTGACTCGGGTTGCCACGGGCTGGGGTGGGCGCATTCTTGTGCACTACAAGGGGCGCCAGTTGACCTATCGTTTGCGCAAAGATTTATTTGAAAAATGGGGTACTCTTTCCCCCTCATACTATCATCGCCACAGTGTAGGCGACATGATCTCTCATGCCTTGAGTGATGTCGAAGTTGTTCGTGAACTTGTCTCCATGGGGCTTAATCAGGGAGTAAGCGGAATAGCTATGCTGATTGGAGCAACTTATCTGATGGCCGTGCATGTGGATTGGCGCCTGACGCTCGCAGGACTGGGCCCCCTGCTGTTCATTCCTCTCCTTGTGAAGCTGCTCGGTCCAAAAATCAGATTGCAATCCCAGCTTTCACAGGAAGCCCTTGGAGCTATGGCCCAGACAACGGAAGAGGTTATCGGTGGCATTCGCACTGTCAAGGCTTTTGGGACAGAGCAAGTAGTTATTGGCAGATTTCAGAGCAGGGTGGATGCTATTGTTGATGAAAAGATGCGCTTTGTCCGGCTCTCTGCTTTGTTTGGTGCGTTGTTGCCATTACTGGTAAATATCGGCTTTATTTTTGTATTAGGATACGGTGGCTTTTTGGTGACTATGAAGGCAATTTCGCTGGGTGATTTTGTGGCATTCACTCTTTATGTTGCTATGTTGCGAATGCCTTTGGAGCAACTAGGAAACGTTATCAACCTTGTTCAGCGATCAATTGCATCCCTGAACAGGATAGATGAACTGCTTCATGTTGTGCCCGAAGTCTTCGACAGGACAGGGCCGCTTATGGATATTCCTCTTCAGGGTTCCATACGTGTCAAAGGACTTACGTTCTGTTATCCTGGCAGTGACAGGGATGTCTTGAACAACATATCTTTCTGTGTCAATCCGGGCCAGACCCTTGGTATAATAGGTGCTATGGGCAGTGGCAAGTCAACCTTGGCCAATCTGCTGCTGCGTCTTTCTGATCCTCCTGAAGGAACAATCTTTGTTAATGAGCATGATATCCTGCACTATCCTCTTGCGCGTCTTCGAGATGGAATAGCCTATGTCCCTCAGGATGGCTTTCTGTTTTCCACTACGGTTTTAGAGAATATTGCTCTTTCAGACGAATATCCTGATCGGGAGAATGTCGAACGTTGTGCAGGTATCACAGCAGTCCATAAAAATATTCTCAGTTTTCCCGAAAAGTATGATACGGAGGTAGGCGAACGGGGAGTCCGTCTATCCGGTGGTCAGAAACAACGGATAGCAATTGCCCGTATGATTTATAAAGATGCACCGTTCCAGATTATGGATGACTCATTGAGTGCGGTCGATACCGCAACTGAACGTCGTATTCTGGACAATCTTCGAGAATTGTCAAAGTCCAGTCCCGGTCATGAAGAAGTGCACGATAAAGCCACTATCATTATTTCTCACCGTCTGAGTGCGGTCCAGCGTGCCGATGAAATTCTTGTGCTTGATGAGGGGCGCATCATTGAACGAGGCAGTCATGCCCTCTTGATTTCTCAGGATGGGATATATGCTGAACAGTGGTTCATGCAGGCCGGTCAGTTTGAGGAAGGTGAGTCAGATAAATCACCTGCAGACGTACAAAGAGAAATATCACAACTCGATCTTGATGTTGAGATAGAAGCTCTGGAAGCAGGTCGCTTAGAGGAGGCGTCATGAGTGAAGAATCACCAACACGCGCCTCTCTTACAACATGGATCCCATATATGAAGCCTCATAGATTGAGGCTCTTGCTGGTGTGTATTCTGGTTGTGGCTGTTGTGCTTATTGATCTGCTTCAGCCTTGGCTGGTCAAGGAGGTCATCGATCGCTATGTTACGGTCTCCCATCCGGATTCCGGAGCAATCTTGAAAATGTCAGCAGCATACCTGGGGCTCGTATTGCTGGCCTTTGGTCTTACCTATTATCAGGATATAGTACTACAGCGAATTGGGCTGTCAATCGTACGTTCTATTCGAATTGATCTCTTTAAGCACATTCAGAGTCTTTCCCTCCGCTACTTCGATCAGAACAGCGCTGGTCGCATTATTACTAATGTGGTAAGCGATACCGAAGCGCTCAATAACTTTTTCACCCAGTTTCTGGCAAATACACTCAGGGGTATATTTTCTCTTGTTCTGATCATGTTTTTTATGCTGCGCTTGGATGTTATCATAGCGCTCTACTGCTTTCTGCTCCTTCCACCTGTCGTAGTTTTAGCCTTCTATTTTCAGAAAAAAATCAGGACGGTTAATGCGGAAGTCCGGCATCGTCTTGGTCTGGTTATAGGATTTTTAGCCGAGAACCTTAGCGGAATGGCCATTGTGCAGATATTCAACCAGGAGGTAAAACAGCAGAAACGTCTTGATGAAAGAAACAGAGCCTTGCTTGAATCGACCATCTTGGAGAATCGTTGGTTTATGCTCTTTTTTAATATCACCGAACTATTTGGAGACCTTGCAATTGCAGCACTTATCTGGTTTGGTGGAAAAGGCGTAATTGAGGGAACGATCTCTTTTGGGGTACTGTATGCATTCGTAGGGTATATCAGGCGTTTTTTCCAGCCGATTAATACCATATCGCAGCAGATGAATCCGTTACAGTCTTCAATTGTTGCATCCGATCGTATCAGCCGAACCCTCCAGGAAGTGCCCGATATCAAAGAGGTTGCAGGAGCTAAAGCACCTGAACTTTCAGGACTGATTACTTTAGCGGATGTGTCGTTGGCCTATCGTTCAGGACATCCGGTGCTGCACAACATTAACTTAACAATCCAACCGGGTGAACGAGTCGGGTTTGTCGGGGCAACTGGAGCAGGCAAAACCTCTATTATGAATCTGATTACCAGGTTTTATGACGTCACTGCTGGGGCAGTGATCATCGATGGCAAGGACATTCGTGAGTGGCCGTTATCGGCATTAAGGCGTTCTGTCGGAATAGTTCAGCAGGACGTAACACTTTTTTCCGGCACTATTATTGACAACCTGCGATTCTTTCAGGCTGATATTTCTGGGGCACGGGTAAAGGAGGCCTGTAAGCTGGTTGGGGCAGAACCTTTTATTCTTCGACAGCCCCATGGTTACAATACCATCTTGTCAGAGCGTGGCAGCACCCTCTCTGCGGGTGAGCGTCAACTTCTTTCATTTGCCCGAGTCCTGATATTTGATCCCAGGATTTTGATTCTTGATGAGGCTACGGCTTGTCTAGATTCCCGGACAGAAGAAGTTCTTCAGCAGGCAATCCACAGGGTGTCGGCAGGTCGCACGCTACTGGTAATTGCTCATCGCTTGTCCACAGTGCAACAGCTGGATACCATTTGTGTTTTAGAACAGGGACGCATTGTAGAGAGCGGCAATCATAACGAATTATTAAGGCAGCGGGGGTACTACTGGCGGTTGCATGAATCTGGCATGCTTCTGGAAGAGGCTGCTTGATGCAATGATGTGTATTATTGAGATGTTTTAGCTAATAATTTGTGATGATCAATAAAGGAACCCTTATGCATGAACAGAGAAAACAGACCATTCCTCCCCTTCAAACAGCAACTCTTGTCTATAAAATCGGGAACTCTCTCTACATCAATATCACAAATCGATGTACCAATGTCTGCATATTCTGTCCAAAGTTTAAGGAGTATAGACTGTATGGTAATGATTTATTGTTAAAGACTGAGCCCTCCTTTGAGGATGTTATGGCAGCTATTGGTGAACCGGTTGCAATTGATGAAATAGTGTTCTGCGGATTTGGCGAATCGCTCCTTAGACTTGATTTACTTGTGCGCATAGCAAAAGAGCTCAAACTCCGATACACCTATCGAATTCGTATAAATACCGATGGTCAAGCCAACCTCGTTTATGGTCGTAATATCATTCCTGATCTTGTTGGATTGATTGATTGCATATCCGTAAGTCTGAATGCCCCTGATCCCTCTACATACAGCCGTCTATGCAATACCCCTTTCGGAGCTGCTGGATTCAAAGGTGTTTGCGATTTTATTCTTGCCGCTAAAAATCAGATACCAGAAGTCATAGCAACTGCGGTGAGTGTTCCTGGAGTCGATATGGAAGAATGCAGGTTACTGGCGGAATCTCTAGGAGTAGCGTTTAGAATCAGGGAATATTCTGTACAGTAAATGGTATTTTTCTTTCTTCTAGCGTCATAAAAGATCCTTCCTTAATCAAGCAATCGGGATTTTTTTGACAAAGTCTTCATTTCTTCACAAATCTTTTTAAGTCCTAACTGATTTATGGTATGCAATATGCCGTTTAAATGGGATTTATAAAGTTTAATTTATTGTCGATTATTAAGACGTCGATAGTAAAAAAGATCCTCTCCTGGAATTTTTGCGTTTTAGTAATTTTACGCGACAGTAACTGATCTAATTTGAATGGTATATAATCCCACGTAACACGTACCTTATTTATGGTATTTATCGATAAAAGTTTTGTTTATATATAAAAATCGGTTTTGTTGAAATAATAAGCTTAATAAAATACCTGTTATAAACTCAAGTAACATGTCCAATATTCAGTGTTGTTGTTGTTTAGAAAAATATTTTTATTTAAGAATTTTGCGATATTATAATACTTGAAGAGATTTTTCGAGTTTATAATTAAGCTAATTCTTATTCTCAGAGAATTGGCTTTTTTGTTTTTAATAATTAAGTCAAAGAAGTAATTAAAAAGATTATAGGAGATCAAGCTATGTCCCTTGCTTTAAAACAAACATATGAAAGAGAACTTTCTTTTGATGAAGTTGTTGCTAAATACCCTGAAGTTCCCCGTTTAATTATTGTCAAAATCGATGTTCAGCGTCGTGGCGTTCATTACACTGATACGGCTCTTAGTGTTGTTGATCCTAAGATTCATCTTGTCAGAGATACTGGTACTCGTGAACTTTTTGGCGGAAGAGCTCAGGAAAAAAAGTCATTACCAATCTCTCTTTTATTAAGGGATGGTACCTCAGTTATTACCAGTCCTACTCCACTCGAACAAAATCCTTATTTGGTTGATCTTGTTAATGGGCGGTTAGCATTGGTGGACAATGATGAAGTGATCGAGTATGTCGAATTGTGGAGAAGACCTCGCTACTACGATCTTAAAACCTCCTCTGGTATTCCGATGAGCCATGTCCTGAGTGCACGGCCGCAGCGACTGAGCCTCACCCTGTCGAATTATTGCCATTTCTGGACGAAAAATCAAGGATGTCTTTATTGCGACAGCAATAGGGATAGCAAGCAGCTAAAAAAAGAGATTGGCATTCCTCGTGTCAAACCGCAAGACATTTCAGAAACCGTTCGAGAGGCACTGAAAGAGCCCGGGCGGTTTTCAACATTCTGTATTACAAGTGGCTCTATCCTTGCTGGCAATGAGCTCTTTGATAAAGAGGTTGATACCTACATTGAAGCACTGCAGGCGATAGGTGAGAACTTTAAGACAAAAAAATTTCCCAGCCAAATGGTTGCTACAGCTTTTAACGAAAAGCAGTTGCAGCGACTTTATGACGAGACTGGAATTATGAGTTATACCAGTGACCTTGAAGTGCTTAATGAAGAGAGATTCTCATGGATTTGCCCTGGAAAGGCTGAGAATGTTGGATATCAGGGTTGGAAACAGCGGGTAATTAGAGCGTTAGATATTTTCGGCAGGGGAAATGTTTCGAGTGGTTTTGTTGGAGGAGTGGAGCTAGCAAAACCTTATGGATTTATTCGTGAGGACGAAGCACTTCGTTCGACCCTCGAAGAGGCTGAATCGCTCGCAGAAAGTGGAGTTCCGGCCTTTTTTGTTGTTTGGGTTCCTCGTGCAGGATCTCCTTTTCATGACCAGCAAAGTCCTTCTCTTGATTATTTCGTACAGCTGGCGTCAGGTCTTCATCAGTTGAGGGTCAAGTATGGGTTGACCGTTGATTTTGATGACTATAGGCGTTGCGGGAATCATCCGGATACAGATTTATCCCGACTTCTATAAATGGGTCTTCTAGTTATGTCCACTCTAATAGAATTATTGTCATTCAACCAATAACCAAAAGGGATAGAATATAAAATGCCTATTCAATTATCACAGGAAGTAGTTTCACTTATAAATGACAAAGGAGCTTTTAAAGCACTCGCTACTGTCGATGAATCCGGGACTCCAAACGTTGTACAAAACGACTCCATTTACGTTGCAGAAAATGGAAATATCCATTATCTCGAGTTGCTCGAAACTTCCCGAACCAATCACAACCTAGTCAGGGCAATATGGTTTGACCGTAAAGTCTCAATTGTTGTCAGCGGAGCAGATCAAAAAAGTTTTCAGATTAAAGGGAAGGCAATTGAGGTGCACATAACAGGTCCTCTTTACGAGAAACATTATGTCGAAATTCGCCAAAGACTCGGTGATGTTGATTTGTCAGGGGTGTGGGTAATCCAGCCAGAAGAGGTAATTGATGAAAATTTCACTAATCGAAAAAATGAAGAGGAAACAAAACGACCTTTTTTCAGGCACTTGGATCGTTTAGCTAAAGTTTAAGGCATTCAAGACTTTTTCTTGATCCATAGTAAAACCTTGTATGAGCGCAGACGTTCACAGGCAAAAATAGAGTTGTCAATGTATTCAAAAGAAAAAAAGAGGAGCGAATTAAATGCACAAAAATAAAATCCTGGCCGATGAGAAGGTTTCCGATCTGCTGCCAACCACAGTGATAGGTATTGACATCGGCTCACGTCAGGCAAAGGCGATTCTGGTTCATGGCGACGAAATACATACGACAATCACGGCAAGCGGCGTTGATTCACAGGAAACCGCTGAGCGACTTATCAGAAAAGTTGTCAGGCAGACCGGAATTGGGCTCAAGGATATTGCCTATGTCGTCGGTACAGGTTACGGTCGTATTTCGCTTGAGTTTGATTCATTCCCGTCTGAAGTAGTAACCGAAATTTCATGTCATGCAATGGGTGCTCATTTCCTTAATGCCGGCACCAGGACTATTATCGACATCGGTGGACAGGATTCAAAAGCCATCAAGGTCGATCCCGATAATGGCAGGGTAGTTGAATTTGTGATGAACGATAAGTGTGCTGCCGGTACAGGGCGCTTCCTAGAAAAGGTTGCTGAGTTGCTTGATTACAAACTCGAAGAGCTAGGGGAAAAAGCGTTGCTGGCACAAAAAAAACTTGAGGTTAGCAGCCAGTGTGTTGTATTTGCTGAGTCTGAAATCATTTCCCTTAAGGTCAAAGGCGAGCGACGCGAGGATATTGCTGCAGCAGTTCATTTTGCCTCTGCCCGACGCGTACGTAATCTGGTTAATCGTCTGGGATTGGAACCCGAACTCGTTTTTTCGGGGGGTGTAGCTAACAACCAGGGAATGCAGAAGGCTCTTGAAGAATTGATCGGCCATCCGTTTAAAGCCACAAAGCTCGATATGGTTTATGCAGGTGCATTAGGTGCCGCAGTGTTTGCCCAGCGTTATTATGAAGGTGTAAATTCCACATCAGAAAAGGAGGTCGCATGAAACTCTCAGAAGTCATTGATCCAAGACTAGTCAATAAAATTGATAACAGCAGCGTACTTGGAGTAGATATAGGCTCTCGCGGAGCAAAAGCCGTCCTGTTGCATGGAGGTGAGCTTTTTGTTGCACAGGTGCCTACAGGGGTTAATATGCAGGAAACAGCTGATGAATTGTTCGACGAGCTTCTTGATGTCGCTGGCATCACCCGCGACCAAATTCGTTTTATCGTCGGCACAGGTTACGGTCGTATTGCGCTTGAATTTGTCCAAATTCCACGAGAGATTGTTACTGAAATATCCTGCCATGCGATGGGAGCGCATTTTTTGAATGCTGATACACGAAGCATTATTGACATAGGTGGTCAAGATTCTAAAGCCATCCAGGTTGACCCGAAAACCGGCAAGGTCACCAAATTCATAATGAACGACAAGTGCGCAGCAGGTACCGGACGCTTTCTGGAAAAAGCTGCGAGCTTACTTGAATACACGATAGCTGAAATTGGTCCAGCAGCACTTCAGGCAGAGTCAACACCTCTGATCAGCAGTCAGTGCGTAGTGTTTGCTGAATCTGAAATTATATCGCATCGTGCACGTGGTGAAACCCGCGAAGCAATTGCCTCAGGCCTTCACTATGCTTCAGCGAGGCGTGTGAAAAATTTAGTCAGCAAGATTCCGCTTGAGGGCGATCTTGTGTTCACCGGCGGCGTTTCGAATAATGTCGGTATGAAAAAAGCTCTTGAAGATCTGATTGGTCTGCCTATCAAAGCATTCAAACTCGATCCGGTCTATGCAGGCGCTCTTGGGGCTGCGGTGTATGCTCAGACGTTCTATGCAGAAAAGCGCATAGTTCTCTCAGAAAATGGAGAGGCCATCACAGCCGATATCCGCGATCTTATTGAGCGGACGACAGACGCTGAAAACGCATTTATCGAACGCAAGGATGTGAAGAAAGTAGGGTACCTTTGCACGTACACTCCGATAGAGCTTCTCGCCGCATCAGGCGCAGCACATACCCGTCTCTTGAAATGCGGAGAACCGGAAGTGGTTTCACGTGGGGAACTGATCACCAAAAGCGTGTTTTGCGATTTCACCAAGAGTGTATTGGGACACTTTGCCGAAAAGGACCCTCTGCATGCAAGCCTCGACCAGGTTGTCACGTTCTGGACCTGTGACTCTATGAAAGCAACCTCAGAGGCGATCGATAACTTTTTTCAGCCTTCGGTAGGCTATGTTGTGCCTCGCAATGGCACTCGCGAAGCTGGTCGTAAGTTCTTTCGTCAGGAAATCCTCAATTTCCGAAAGGATCTTGCAAAACTCACCGGCAAACAGGTAACTGACGACGAATTGTCTGAGCAGATTCACCAATACAACAAGATTCGCCGTCTGATCCGTGATATATCGGGACTGCGCAAGCGCGACAATCCACCGTTGGATGGACGCGATTTTCTTGAAATCACCAAGGCATTCTACTATCTGCAGCCCGAAGAACAGCTTGTACTGCTCGAAGATGTCTACCTTAGGCTCGCGAGTACACCACAAACAGGAGTGGCTCCATTGCGCCTTATGATGTCGGGCGGTGTTGTCGCTGAGGGCGATCGGCGTATCCTTGACCTGATTGAAGACAACATTGGTGCACGAATTGTAGTGGAAGATCATTGCTCAGGTCTCAGGCCATTTTACCATGAAACTGATGAAAAGATTGATCCTTGGCAGGCTCTGGCCAATGCCTATCTCGATCAGGCTCCATGCGCTCGACAGACTCCACTCGATACACTGCTGGATTTTTCTGTTCAGCTAGCTGAAGAATATCGAGTACAGGGCGTGATTTACACCTATCTCAAGTTTTGCCCATGCTTAGGCATGACGAAAAAGAGATTTATCAATCGCTTTGAAGACTTAGATATTCCTGTACTCGAGTTGGCTACTGATTATTCCAGTGGAGATATAGGCCAAATTACAACCCGTCTGGAAGCTTTTATAGAAGTTCTAAACGAAAAAAAGGAGATTTTAGATGTCGCTAATTACAGAGATTGAACCCGTCGGGCTTGACATATCTTCGACAACACATGCCAAAATTGCGACTCGTTCTGAACTCCAGAACCAGCTGGAGTATATTAATGGCAGCAAAAGGGATCACAGTTACTCCCCTGGCATTGTCAAACTTTATGATTTAGCTCTAAGCTATGTCGAGGATGCCGAGCAGCATGCTAGGAATGGCGGTCGCGCAGCATGGGTAGGGGGAATATGGGAAGCTCCGCTGATGTATGCCTTGGGTATCGTTCCAATCTCTTTGACAGAGCTCGGTCGACTTGGTTCAAACGACGCCATGAGTGTAGCAGAAGATTACTTTCAATTGCCTAAAGAGTCTTGCTCCATGGTAGCCGCAGTGCTGGGCGAGTGGTATTTGCGTCGTAACCATCCGGTAAAGGATTTGATCGTTTTTAACAGGTCTTGCGAACCACTCAATCTTGGATGGGAGCTGATTGGAAAGGAAGGCTTTAATGTATACCGGATTGAGACTGTCAACCGACCACGTAACAACGATCCAGAGCGACTTGCGGAGCATGTCACATTTCTGGCTGAAGAGTTTGCGGATCTGGCAATTCGGCTTACAGGTAAGCCTATAGATCAGGATCGCATGGCAAACGAAATAGCGCGTCTGAATCGAATTTTAGGCAAAGTACGACAGATCCTCGAACTTCGTAAGAGTAATCCCCTCTACATCAAGAGTCTTGCCACCATGTTCCTCATAATGGGTAGTGGTCACTATTTCGGTAAACCTGAACAATATGAGGCCACGCTCGACCTCTTGATCAGCGAACTGACGGTAGCGGACTTTATTCCATCACCTCGCGGCAAGATTATTCCGCTTGCGTGGGTCGGAGGACGTGGTCAGGAATTCGGCGTTTACAAGACAGTTGATGATTGCGGTGGCGCAATACTCGCATGGAGCACTCCCAACATTTGGAGGTATGACTGGCCTGAGGCCAAGACTCCTTTGGAAACAATGGCCTTGCATATTCTTGGAGGAATCGGAGGGCATGGTGGCTCACCGGTTCACCGCCTGAAGCCGATTCAGAGGCTGATTGAAGAATACGGTGCACAGGGAATTCTCTTTTATTCCTACGTCGGATGTTCATTTGCCGGAATTCACCATGAAGTCCAGCGTGAATATTTTCACAAACTGGGGATACGGTCAATCAGTTTGGAAGGTAGTTTTCAGGTCGGACCGCCGTCAGGTCAGTTGTTGACCAGAGTTAGAGCCTTCGTTGAAATGCTCACCTAAGCGTAAATTTCCGGAAGGATTATACCGGATTTTCCGGTACAGACTATCCTTTGCTGACTTGCCGATATTTCATCGAAAACAATACAGCCTGTTATTTCCTGTCGCAGGAAATAACAGGCTTACGTGCTCACAGTTGTCTGTCTGAGGGTTACAATTTCAGAGGAGACAGCTCAATGGCGATTGTTGTTTATATAAGTTTTGAAAGAAAAAAGGGAGTTTATAGATGTCGGTTACTACCGAAGTTAAGCCCAATGGGCTTGGAAAATCAGCGAATCCGGAACCCATAATTAAGACAAGGCAGGAGCTTAAAAACCAGCTTGACTATGTCAACTCAAGTAAAAAAGAACATAGTTACTCTCCAGCCGTTGTCAAACTTTACGATCTTGCAATGACCTATGTTGAGGATGCCGAAAAACATGCAAAAAATGGTGGACGTTCAGCTTGGGTAATGGGACTATGGGATGCTCCGCTGATGTATGCCTTGGATATAGTGCCAATATCTATGACGGAACTTGGTCGGCTTGGTTCAAATGATGCCATGTCGATAGCTGAAGACTTTTTTCAATTACCTAAAGAAACCTGCTCGATGGTTGCTGCGGTGTTGGGAGAGTGGTATCTGCGTCGTAATAATACGGTTACTGACCTGGTTGTTTTCAACAGTTTGTGTGAACCACTAAACCTTGCTTGGGAACTGATTGGCGTCGAAGGCTATAAAGTATATCGTATCGAGACGGTCAATCGACCGCACGATAACGATCCTGAGCGACTTGCCGAGCATATAAGCTTCCTTGCCGATGAGCTTGCCGATCTGGCTATCCGCCTTACAGGTAAGCCGGTAGATATGGATCGGGTAGCACACGAAATTAAACGGGCAAACCGCATTCTTGGCAAGGTCAGGCAAATCTTTGAACTGCGCAAAAGTAATCCTCTCTATATCAAGAGTCTTGCAACCATGTTTCTGCTTATGGGTAGTGGTCACTACTTCGGAAAGCCAGAGCAATATGAGGCCACACTCGATTTACTGATCAGCGAACTGAAGGTTGCGGACTTTATAATATCACCGCGTGGCAAGATTATTCCGCTTGCGTGGGTTGGAGGACGCGGTCAGGAATTCGGTGTTTACAAGACAGTAGACGATTGCGGTGGTGCAATACTCGCATGGAGCACTCCTAATTCCTGGACACATGATTGGCCAGAGGCTAAGACTCCTCTCGAATCAATTGCCTCGCATATCCTTGGTGGAACTGGAGGGCATGTTGTAGGTTCACCGGTTCATCGCCTGAAGCCCATAGAACGAGTAATTAAAGAGTACGGTGCAAAGGGCATCCTCTTCTACTCTTATGTCGGATGTTCATTTGCCGGCATTCACCATGAAGTTCAGCGAGACTATTTCCACAAACTGGGGATACGTTCAATCAGTTTGGAAGGTAGTTTTCAGGTTGGACCACCGTCAGGTCAATTACTCACAAGGGTTCGCGCATTTGTGGAAATGCTTACGTGAAATTATGTAGACCATCTGTTGAAAAGTTTTCACAGCAACCAAATGATAAATACAGAAAACTATGATTGAGTTATTACGAAACCGCCGAAGTATCAGGAGATATACAAATGAAAAAATAGTTCCTGAAACCGTTAAAGTGATCATTGAAGCAGCACTAAGAGCTCCATCGGCGCGGGGAATAAATCCTTGGCAATTTATTTTGGTTGATGAACCTGAACTGATTATCCAACTCTCCCAATCAAAACAATCTGGGTCAGAGTTTCTTAAAACAGCACCATTTGCAATTGTTGTATGCGCCGATAGTACCAAGACAGAGTTTTGGATTGAAGATTGTTCAATTGCAGCAACAATCATCCAGCTTACAGCATCATCATTGGGGCTTGGCAGTTGCTGGGTACAAATTCGAACCCGTCAGCATGATGATTTAAAAACGGCTGAAACCTACATACAGGAGTTGCTGGGTTTGCCTGAGCATATAAAGATAGCTTCCATATTGGGCATAGGGTATCCGGATGAAACCAAGCCATCTGTACCAACAGACACACTTCAATATGAAAAAATTAAATATAACCGGACTTCGATTGCCTTTAAAGAAACGATAGTATGAAATAATCGATTTGAGCTAAAATCCAATACTTTCCTGTAGCTGAAGTATCGGTGACTGGGACGTATGAACAGACGACAAAGTGATATGGTATAACCTATTTATGGTACACAATATGCCATGTAAAAGGGATTTGCAAATCGCTATTTATTGTTGATTTTAATTGACTGGAAAGTAAGAGAAATATTTTCTTTGTTAATAGTTGTAATTGATAGTGCTGAGTCATTACGGAAGGGAAAGTGGATTTAATAATTTTTAATAGTTGCCGGTACCATATATCCGGTATTTTACTGAAATAAATTTTTATTATTGTTAAATAAGTTATTTCTTTTGTCTGGTTAAAAAATAAACAATAAAACCTGTTAAATATAAAGTCATGCTAAATCTCTCTTGTTGTTGTTGCTTAAAATATCATTATAGGAAAGTGTTTGTGCGAATGTAATGCTTGATTGGTTTATCAAGTAGAATAAGAAGCCGATTCTTTCTGTTAAAGATTCGGCTTTTTTTATATCTGCAAATAATCAAATTAGAATATCTATTAATTATAAATATCAGGAATGAGGATGAGTAAAATAAAGTTTACAGTTCTTCTGCTTGGAAGTTTGTTGATTGGCAATGCGAATCTGCAGGCTGCTGCAAAGACGTCAAAACATGTTTCTACGGAACGGAAAACCGAAGCAGAAGTAGTTGAGAAGGAGCCTGCGCCGGCGATCGAGACAACTGACGATGACAAGCTTGTAACACAAAGGGAGCTCCAGGGGTTAAATTCAGAAGTTGCACTTCTTAGAGATCAATTGACCCGGCAACTTGATCGGAATATCGCCAATAGTGCAAGGTCACTGACAATTAGCGGGATTCTCCAGAATCGTTATACAGGAGTGACATCCTCAAATGTGCCGCAAGCGTCTAATGGTTTTTCATTTGGGAGTGCCGCGGTTGTTTCATTTAGTGGCGCATTAAAGAAAGACTACGACGAAGGTCGTAATCTGACCTATGTGTTTTCGCTTAATGGTGCTATAGCACCATATAACGTGCAGCCCAATGATGTTTATTTGCAGTACTCGATTTTTCAGTCTCTTGACCCAGAAAAATCCACGTTGAATTTCGTGTTCGGACAACAGAAAAAACCCTTTGGACTTGAGCCTCAGGTAGGTGAAGACAAAACACCGGCCGCAAATACTGCAATTTTTGCTGGAGGAAGCGGTCTTAATCTTGCCGCGCGTGATTTTGGTATTCAGTTTAAAGGAGATTTTTTCCCCGCCTATGACGCAGGATACAATTATCGAGTTCCGTTCATAGAATATGCTGTTGGGTTGTATAACGGATCGGGTGCAAATGCGACGGATACAAACAAAAGCAAGGATGTTGTCGCCAGGATAGCTCTCAATGCTCCTGTAGACTACAGTTCTGATTTCCGTGGTTTAACGTTCGGAAGTTCTATTTATACCGGTAAAAAGGATCTTGCTTTGAATAATGGAGGGACTCTTATTACTGGCGGTGGTGGTAGCGCTTCAAGAGTTCGCTATGGTCAGGATATCTCCTATGTAAGCTCTCCAATTGGATTTACGGCGGAATATGCTGTTGGAAGAGATGAGTCAGCTCTTTCAGGAACAACTATTGCTAATGCAGTAAAGTCGACAACGGAAAGTCGGGGTTATACGCTGACACTGTTCTATCAGTGGGGTGAACAGTTTTTGAAGCTGGCTCGCAATGAGGATCGTTTGGACGATTGGTGGCCAAAAACCTACCAGCCGTTTATTCGAATTGATCATTGGGATCCTAATACAGCTATTTCCGGAAACGAGACATCTATAGTTACGTATGGATTTAACTTGTTCTTTGCGCAAACGACGAAACTGCAATTGAACTATAACGTGAGCAATATAAGAGCAACCAATACAAAGGCGAATCAATTCATTGCGCAATTCCAATTTGGATTTTAACTGATTTAAAAAATTGAAAGGAGATTATAAGATGAAAAAGTGGATAAAATATTTCCCCCTTGCACTGTTATTTTCTATTGGAGTTGTTGCTCAAGCGGCAGACAAGCCAGCAGAAATCAGGTTTTCAATACCGAGTACTTCTTTTCAGACCACAAACGCATTTTATCCTGTAGCCGAGTTGGTTATTGATCATAAACTATTGGAGAAGGAGTTTGCTGCTGATGGAATTAAAATTAAGTACTCAATTCTAAAAGGGGCCGGCCCTGCTGTGAATGAATCGTTAGCTGCTGGACTTGGAGACTTTGGTAATTATGGTGATTTGCCGGTGATACTTGGTAAAGCTGGTGGATTGCCGACCAAATTGGTTTTAGGGCATGAGCAAGGTGGTAACACCTTTATTCTTGCCCGGGCTGAATTGCATATCAACTCATTAAAAGACCTGAAGGGTAAAAAGATTGCAATCCAGAAAGGGACTGCAGGTGAAACAAACTTTTACAGGTTTATCGAAGCAAATGGCTTGAATAGTAAAGACTTTAGGATCGTTAATTTGAGTGGTGCAGATGGTCAGGCAGCGCTTGCAGCGGGAAGTATTGATGCTCTTTCAAGTGGCTATGATCGCCCTCTAGTTGACCAGGGTTTGGCGACTGTTGTGGCTGATACGCGAAAATTTCCTAATAGCATAAAATCAAGAGGTGCTTTGGTTGTTACCGATGCTTTTGCCCGGAAGTACCCTGATATCACTAAAAGGGTTGTGAAGGTTTTTATCGAAGCAGCTCATTTTGTATCCCAGGATAAAAATCTTCCAGAATTATTACGTGTTACCACCAAGGCTGGTTACAAATATAAATACCAGAGAGAAGAATTAGTAAATACTTCATTGAAGGATAAATATAACCCTCTTTTGGATCAGGATCTTGTTAATCATTATAAGGCAATAGTAGATTTTTCATTGCAGCATAAACTCATTAGATCGAAATTCGATGTTGACCAATTTGTTGACAAGAGTTACTCAGAAGCAGCCTTAAAAGAACTTGGCTTGCAGCACTATTGGGATAAGCATTAATTTTATAAAAAGGGAGAAGATATTCAAGGCTTCTCCCTTTTTAAATATATCAGATACGATGATTAAGAAAATATTTAAGCGATTAGGGTTAAAAGATAAGCTTCTTGGGCTTATAGTTCCGTTTCTGTTGCTGATTATTTGGCAGGGAGCAGTAACAAAACATTTATTTTCGGAACTACTGGTTGTCCCGCCTTTAACTTTGTTGAATACCCTTATTGAATTGGCCAAATCAGGGGATCTGTCTTCTAATATTTTAGCAAGCCTTAATAGAGTCTTGATTGGTTTTTTGATTGGCGCATCAGGCGGATTTATTCTTGGGATAGCTATGGGATTGTCACCAATTATAAATAGAACTTTGTCTCCATTAGTCAAGGCACTGCAACAGGTGCCTGAGTTTGCTTGGATGCCCGTTATAATATTGCTTTTTGGAATTGATGAGTTTGCTAAAAATATTTTCATAGCCATTGGTGCCTTTTATCCAATGCTTTTTAATACATATCTAGGTGTTAGCGGTGTTCCGGATAAATATCATGAACTTGCGCAGGTGTATCAATACAAAAGCCATCGATATCTTGCAAAAGTTATACTACCGAGTGCATTACCATCAATAATTACCGGTATTCGTCTGAGTCTTGGTTTATCCTGGGTATTTGTAGTCGGAGCTGAGTTTTTTGGTACAGAGGCAGGAGTAGGTTTTATGATGATTTCTGGTCGACAGCTCTTCCAGATAGATGTAGTTATGGCTGGACTGGTTGTTATTGGGACAATAGGATTTTTGTTGAATTATGTTTTGCAATTGCTTGAAAAAAAACTTTCGGGTGGTCGTGTTGCCTTTGATGGAGGAATTGCTTGATGAATATCAGTAAAAGAACAAAATCAGTACTGGGCAGTATTTTATTACCCGTAGTTCTGATTATTCTATGGCAATATATCTTTTCTGCAGGTTATATCGCTTCTGCAATTCTTCCCTCACCCCACCAAGTCATTAAAACATTTATTATTCATTTTACTGAAAATGAGTATTCCTTTCATATTATCTCAAGTTTAAAGCGTGTGTTGAGTGGTTTTTTTATAGGTATTGTAAGTGGTTTTCTTTTCGGATTATTCATCGGATTATCTCGAACAGCAGAAAAGATATTTTCACCCTCATTTAATGCAGTTCGGCAAATATCAATAATAGGATGGATTCCACTTATTGTCATGTGGTTCGGAGTAAACGAATTTCCTCGAATCATCATTATCGCCGCCGCTGCCTTTTATCCTATCGCACTTAATACTTTTGCTGGAGTGCGAAATGTCCCCAGAGAGTACGTTGAACTTGCCTCTGTATATGGTTATAACAGATTGAAACTGATTACTCGAATTATTCTGCCATCAGCCTTGCCTTCAATTGCAACAGGTATTACCCTCGCACTTGGAATGTCATGGGCCATGTTAATGGCTGCAGAACTTTTCATACCAACAAATATTGGTATCGGTACACGAATTCAAATAGGGCGAGAAAAATTCAATATGGCATTGATTCTGGTAGGTATTATCACTGTAGGTTCACTCGGGTTTGCAATGACGTCGATAGTTGAAATCATAGCTCATGCAGCAGATCGAGGACGCATTCTTCGAAAAGAAATTTAAACACACAAGGATAAGAACATGTCAGTTGAGAAAGGTACACTTGAGATCAGGAATCTTAGCAAAAGTTATGTTGTTGACAACAATCAATTGCAGATACTTAAAAATATCAATATAACCTTCCCTTCAGGCGCCTTTGTATCTATTCTCGGTTCCAGTGGTTGCGGAAAAACAACCTTGCTGCGCATTATGCTCGGTCTTGAAAAGCAATATGAAGGTGATGCCCTGATTGATGGTGAGAAGATAAAAGGGCCAGGATCGAACAGAGGAATAGTTTTCCAGGATCACCGTCTCCTTCCATGGCTTACGGTTGGGGAGAATGTTGCTTTTGGTCTTGATAAGCTTAACCGTAAAGAGAAGAAACTTCTTGTTGACGATCATTTAAAGCTTGTTGGTCTCAGTGGATTTGAGAACGCTTATCCTTCAAACCTTTCAGGAGGAATGGCTCAGCGCGTAGCTATTGCAAGAGCTTTGGCGAACAAACCTGAAATACTTCTTCTCGATGAACCTCTCGGAGCATTGGATGCTTTGACGAGAATGTATATGCAAAAAGAACTCGAGAGATTATGGGAGTTTGAAAAGATTACCATGATCATGGTTACACATGATGTTGAAGAAGCAATTTATTTGAGTGACAAAATAGTCATTATGTCTTCTCGTCCAGGGGTCATCAAAAAAGTAATAGACATTCCATCAGCGAGGCCTAGGGATCGTGCAAGCTCTGAGTTTATGCATATAAAAGCCGAGATATTGAAAGAGTTCCATCTTGGTACCGAATACCCATTTGCTTATGCAATTTGATTCTTTCATAAGGAGTTGGGCCTGTTAAGAAGATTCATTCGATATAAACATCAACAGTCCAATTCAGTGATAAATCTGATGAGAATATTTAGGAAAAACCATGAATAACAAAGTAAACGTGATCATCGTAGCAGCTATTGCCATTGTGGTTACAGGTATTGGATGGTTTGCTGTCCAGAAGTCCACGTCCAGGACAGAACAGGTGGTAATTCGAGAACTTCAATCAACAGCTCCTGCACAATGGGAACTCGCTAAAAAACTCGCAGGGAGGGATATTCTTGCTGAAGAGGGTGTGAGAATAGAACTGATCAATAGTATTCAGACTGGAGGAGGTACCGTGATACTCCAGGCTCTCCTTGCCAATAACATTGATGTTGGGGGTTCCGCCTGGCCCGCATGGATCAACATTATTGCTCGTGGAGGCAAGATCAAAGCGCTTCTTGGTACGATGGTATCAACAAAAGACAACGAGTGCAGCCAGCAGGGTCTGCTTGTTCTCAACGAAAGCAATATTCACGAGATCAAGGATTTGGTTGGTAAAAGGATTGCGGTTAATGTGCTAGGTGCAGAAGCGGATTACGTTATTCGATTTTTTCTTAAAAAGCACGGACTTTCAATTTCTCAGGTACAATTAGTTGTGGTTCCAGGATCACAACAGGAAAAGATGCTGCGCAGCCGGCAGGTAGATGCAATAGCATTTGGAACCATAGCCGGTGTGGATTTTGACATGGCTGTAGCCAACGGTGGAGTGCGACAGATACCGGGCACTACAAACTATGAAACCAAGGGCGAAACCGTATTGGCCGGCATCGGTTTCAGGACTGATTTTATTGAAAAGCATCCTGATGCCGTGAGAAGATACCTTCGCGCGTATGATGGTGCCCGCCGTATAATTTACAATGAGTTCCAGAAAGATCCTGAACGGGTAAGAAAGGCCTACGCTGAAATAAGTGTTGAAAAAGGCAGCAATCCTCGCTTGGCAAAATATTTCCGTGCAACCCTTTGGAATCCTGATTATCCGTTGATTGCAGACAATGATATTCAGTGGTGGTTTGATCGGTTTATTGAGGACGGTTTATTGAAACAGGGGCAGATAAAACCATCTGATATCTATACGAATGAGTTCAATCCATTGTACAAGAAAAAGTGAACTTCCCGCTGGTTTACGTCCTGGTGGATTGACAATACATGATGCGTCTCTTGAATATTTCAATATTGAAAAAGTAAGGTTATGGACATAATTGTAGCAAAGGACGTGCGAAAAAAATTCAAACTCAAGCACGGCCAGCAGGTGAAGAACAATGGAATTATCTCTAACGAGATTGATGCCTTGGGAGGTTTTGATCTGAATATTAAAAAAGGTGAGTTCCTTGTATTAGTCGGGCCGAGTGGTAGTGGGAAATCTGTATTTCTTGATATCGTAGGCGGATTAAGTGCTCCTACGAGTGGTGTCGTCTACCTTGACAACAAACCGGTAGATGCTCCTAGTGAAAAGACCGGTTACGTCTTTCAGCAGTATGCATTGTTCCCTTGGAGAACTGCTCTGTCGAATATTGAATTCGGGCTTGAGTCTCGAGGAGTCGTTAAAGAGGAACGGATAAAAATTGCCCGTGAACTGTTATCCCTTTTCGGACTCTCTGATTTTGAAGACCGCTATCCTTACCAGCTTTCCGGAGGTATGCAGCAAAGGGTCGCTATAGCTCGTGCTCTTGCTACTAAGCCGGAAGTATTATTGATGGACGAGCCTTTTGCTGCTCTTGATGCACAGACCAGGGAGATTCTTCAGAACGAACTTATCCGGATATGGGAGGGAACCGATACCACGGTGATTTTCGTAACTCATAGTATTGATGAGGCGGTATTTCTCGCAGACAGGGTAGCTGTTGTTACTGCTCGCCCAGGAAAGATCAAAGAAATAATTGAGATAGATCTGCCAAGGCCAAGAAATGGAGATATCAGATCAAGCAGTGAATTTGCAGCTAACCGACATAAGGTGTGGGGAGCGCTCAAGGCAGAAGTCAACAAAGCTCAACAGGAATGGAAGCTCGCGCCAGGGTTTACCGATTAACTGAATTAAAACAATGCAAAGAATAAAGGAGATTTCTTATGTCAGAAGAACTTACGGTACCTTCAGAGATCAGATTAAAACCCCGATCTATTGATATCAGTTTGTATACAAGAAAGTTAAAGCCTTTTATTGTTGGTCTGTACCATTGGTCGCACGGTATTCCATTGGTTCTTGTGTTTTTTGCAGTATGGGAGGCCCTTCCTCGTCTGGGGATCATCAATCCACTTTTTCTGCCGACGTTTTCTTCAACTCTCCAAACGTTGATTGAACTGACTCTCTCAGGGCAATTATTGTTGCATGCATTGGTCAGTCTGCAACGAGCTGCCGCAGGGTTTGGTCTGGCACTTGTGATTGCAGTGCCTTTTGGCTTTTTAATGGGTCATTACACTAAGTTTGAAAGATATACAGATCTACTCGTGCAAGGTTTGCGCAATGTATCGACCTTTGCCCTCCTGCCGATCTTTCTCCTCCTATTGGGCCTTGGGGAGTCATCGAAGATCGCCATCATATTCTATGCAGCAAGCTGGCAGATTCTCATGAACACTATCAGCGGAGTTAAAAGTGTTGATCCCATTTATATAAAGGCGGCAAGGTCGATGGGGGTTTCTGATTTTGAATTGTTCACAAAAGTTATTCTTCCTGCAAGCATTCCTTCAATAGTTATTGGTGCCCGTTTAGGGGCGAAGATTGCTCTGATGGTGGTTATTGCAGCAGAGATGATCGGTGCCAAATCCGGACTTGGATTTTTTATCCAGAATGCAGAATTCAATTTCTTGGTACCTGAAATGTATGCCGGAATCTTGGCTCTGGCAATTGTTGGTTTGGTTGTGAATTATCTGTTGGTATGGGTTGAAAAGAAAACAACCTCATGGAAGCGTGATATAAGCGGAGCAATTCAGTGATAAATATGGTTTGAATACAAAAAAATGAATAACAAGGCAAAGGCACTCTCTATTGTTCTCATTGCTATCGCTATTGCTATCGCTATTGCTGGGGCCGGATGGTTTGCTTATAAAAAGAGTGCGCCGAAAAATGAAAACGTTGTAATACGAGAGCTTGAATCTACTCTACCAACACAGTGGGAACTTGCTAAAAAACTTACGGGTCGTGACATCCTTCTTGAAGAGGGTGTGAAACTTGAGTTGATTCGTAGTGTTCAGAGTAGTGGAGGTACCACAGCACTTCAGGCTCTTTTGGCTAATAATATCGATGTTACCTCTGAGTCAGCATGGCCTGCATGGATAAACGTTATCGCACGTGGGGGTAAGATTAAAGCCCTTCTTCCTTTTAGGGTATCAACGAAAGATAATGATAGCAACCGTCATGGCCTATTAGTTTTGAATGAGAGCAGTATTCATTCAATCAAAGACCTTACCGGTAAAAGGATCGCAGTTAATGTTCTTGGTGCGGAAGCGGATTATGTTATTCGTTTGTACCTCAAAAAGAATGGACTCTCAATTTCGCAGGTACAGTTGGTTGTTGTTCCTGTTTCACAGCAGGAACAGATGCTGCGCAGCCGGCAGGTGGACGCCGCAAGCAGCGGGGGGGCTGAGTTTGAGTTAGCTGTTGCCAACGGTGGTGTTCGTCAGATACCAGGCACCAGAAACTATGAAACCAAAGGTGAAGCTGTAGCGTCTGGCATTGGTTTCAGGAATGATTTTATCGAGAAACATCCTGATGCCGTCCGAAGATACATTCGGGCTTATGACCTGTCCCGGCGCATAATCTACAGTAAGTTCCAGAAAGATCCTGAACGGGTAAGAAAGGCTTATGCCGTCATCAGTGTCGAAAAAGGCAGTAATCCTCGCTTAGCCAGATATTATCGCCCAAACCTTTGGACTCCGGATTTTCCATTTATCGTTGACAAGGATATCCAGTGGTGGATTGATCGATTTATAGAGGATGGATTATTAAAACCGGGACAGATAAAGCCCTCTGATATTTATACCAATGAATTCAATCCTCTTTATAAGAAAAAATGAATAGTAAAATAAAGATAAGCTTAGTTGTTGTCATTGGTTTGGTAATTGCATCCATCGGATGGTTTGCTTTCAAGAATACCAATTCCAACCCTGAAAACGTTGTAATACGAGAGCTTGAGTCTACTGCCCCGACACAGTGGGATCTTGCAAAAAAACTGACAGGTAGGGATCTACTGCTAGAAGAAGGTGTAAAACTTGAGCATGTTCTTACAGTCCAGAGTAGTGGAGGAACAACATCCCTTCAGGCGCTACTGGCTAATAACATTGATGTTTGCACAGAGTCAGCCTGGCCCCCGTATATAAATATTATTGCCCGCGGAGGAAAGATCAAGGCGCTCCTTGGTGTTACGGTATCAACAAAGGACAATGAATGCAGCCGGCAGGGGCTGTTAGTTCTTGATGAGAGTAATATTTATACGATCAAGGATCTCCCCGGTAAAAGGATTGCAGTTAATGTTCTGGGTGCGGAATCGGATTATGTCATTCGGCTCTATCTCAAAAAAAATGGACTTTCAATCTCCCAAGTAGAACTGGTTGCTGTGCCACCCGAAAAACAGGAACAGATGCTGCGTAGCAGGCAGGTGGATGCCATCTCCGTTACCAGAGTTCATTATGAAATGACTCTTGCAAACGGAGGAGTGCGTCAAATACCAGGTACAACAAACTTTGAAACGAAGGGCGAAGCAGTATCAGGAGCACTCAGTTTCAGAAATGATTTTATTGAGAGACATCCTGAAGCCGTCCGAAAATATCTACGTGCATTTGATGGAGCCCGCCGCATAGTTTACAAAGAATTCCAGAAAGATCCTGAACGGGTAAGAAAGGCCTATGCAGATATCAGTGCCGAAAAAGGAAGTAATCCTAGCTTGGCAAAGTATTTTCAGGCTACCCTTTGGAATCCTGATTTTCCATTTATCGCTGACAAGGATATCCAGTGGTGGATTGATCGATATATAGAGAGTGGATTATTGAAACCCGGCCAGTTAAAACCGTCAGATATCTATACAAATGAATTCAACCCTCTTTATAAGAAAAAGTGAATAACCGGCATTACACGATTAAAAATATATGAATCGTACAACAAAGATAAGCTTGGCTGTTGTCATTGGTTTAGTGACTGCATCTATTGGATGGTTTGCTTTCAAGAAGACCACTCCGCAGAACGATAACGTTGTAATTCGAGAGCTTGAGTCAACTGCACCGACACAGTGGGAACTTGCAAAAAAACTGACAGGCAGGGATATTCTTGAAGAAGAAAGTGTAAAACTAGAGCTGATTCGTAGTGTCCAGAGCAGCGGAGGTACAACATCACTTCAGGCGCTTTTGGCCAATAATATTGATGTTTGTTCTGAATCAGCATGGCCTGCATGGATAAATGTTATCGCCCGTGGCGGCAAAATTAAGGCGCTCCTTGATATTTGTGTAACAACAAAAGACAATGAGGGTGGGCAGCAGGGAATGCTAGTTCTTGATGATAGCAGTATTCATTCAATCAAGGACCTGCCCGGTAAAAGGATTGCTGTTAATGTGCTCGGTGCTGAATCGGATTATGTCATCCGCCATTTTCTCAAAAAAAATGGACTTTCAATTTCACAGGTGGAGTTGGTTGTTGTGCCACTTGAACAGCAGGAGCAGATGCTTCGCAGTCATCAGGTTGATGCTGCTTGCATCGGCAGAGTTGCTTTTGACATGACTCTCGCTAGCGGTGGCGTAAGGCAAATACCCGGCACCACGAACTATGAAACCAAGGGCGAATCAGTAATGTCCGGTTTAGGTTTCAGGAATGATTTCATCGAGAAACATCCTGATGCCGTTCGAAGATACATTAGGGCTTATGACATATCTCGCCGCATAATTTACAGTGAATTCCAGAAAGATCCCCAACGGGTACGAAAGGCGTATGCCGATATCAGTGTCGAAAAAGGCAGTAATCCAGTCGTGGCAAAATATTTCCGGGCTACCCTTTGGAATCCTGATTTTCCATTTATCGTTGACAAGGATATTCAGTGGTGGATCAATCGATTTGTTGATGACGGATTGCTGAAACTTGGCCAGTTAAAACCTTCAGATATCTATACAAATGAGTTCAATCCTTTGTATAAGAAAAAATAAAGCTCAATAGAGCAATTCGCACTTTTGAGATAGGGATGCCCTCATTATAGTTGGGTTTGTCTTTATCCAACGGAAGGCTTTTCCTGTCTTCCACAAGTCACACTTACCCCTGTTCAACCCTTTTAGAGTCAAAAGCTTCTACTCTATGAACAATATAATGGATTCAATATACACTGGCAGTATTGCAGCATCAAAATACTTTTACAGCGGGATTGATTGGGATTCGTTCAATCAGTTCAATTCATTTGCCAGGGAGAATCTCTGATATGCAAAACCTTTACAAGCTCCGTTCATTTTCTAAACCGTATCGAGCAAAAGGGGTTGCCTCTTTATTTTTGCTGACGGCTGTTGTGATAATGGATCTGAGCATTCCACGTCTGATCCAGCAGATAATTGACCAAGGCATTCATCAGCATAACTTGCAGGTCGTTATGCATACAGGCTTACTTATGTTGGGCATTACGGTGGTGAGTTTTCTTTTTGCAGTATGGTCTCACCTTTTGTCTGTTAATGTCTGCGAGAGCGTAGCTCGTGATCTTCGTGAAGCGTTGTTTTTGAAAATCCAGTCATTTTCATTTGGCAACATAGACCGCCTTAAAACTGGGCAGCTCATGGTACGCCTTTCAAGCGATACTGCAGCAGTTCAGCGTGTCGTATTGGTTTCTTTACGAATAGGTTCCCGTTCCATTATTTTGATGGTCGGCAGTTTTATTCTGATGTTTAAGACCAGTAGCACTCTTGCCTTGAATATTCTTCCGTTGCTTCTTCTAACCTCTATACTGATTGCGTTTTTTGTTGTAAAAATGGAACCATTGTGGAGTTCAGTTCAGCAAAAGCTGGACCGGCTCAATACTGTTCTTCAGGAAAACATTGCAGGTATCCGCCTGATAAAGGTATTTGTCAGAGCCAATTTTGAGTTCAACCGATTTAATAGTGTGAATCAGGAGTTTACAAGCGATTCTATCAGAGTCATGAAGTTTATGGCGAGTATCCCGCCGGTTCTGACACTATGTATCAATGCAGGGATGGTTTTGGTTATCTGGGTAGGGGGGCTTGATGTTATTCATGGTAACATGACAACCGGTCAAGTCGTAGCATTCACTAATTACCTGCTGACAACCATGGCACCGCTGATTTTTATGGCCAATTTTGCGAATATATTGGCTGGAGGGATCGCTTCATCAAAGCGCGTTGTCGAAGTGCTTGATGTTATTCCTGACATTCATGATCAAGTTGGCTCAAAGGTGATATCTGAAAATATTCAAGGGAGGATTGTTTTTGAGAAAGTCTCCTTTGGGTACGAAAATCAAATTGATCTCCCTCATATCCTTGAAGATATAAGTTTTATAGCTGAGCCAGGGAAGATTCTTGCCATTCTCGGCGCTACAGGTTCTGGCAAATCGACGCTTGTGAACCTTATTCCAAGGTTTTATGATGTTTCATCAGGGAGAATACTGATTGATGGTATTGATATTAGAGAGGTAACCCAGGACTCCCTTCTTCAGAAGATTTCTATTGTACCTCAAGAGACTATTTTATTCACGGGTACCATTCGTGATAACATTCGCTACGGTGTTCCCGGTGCAAACCACGACGCCGTCATTCAGGCGGCAAAAGCAGCTCAGGCTCACGATTTTATTCTCAATCTTCCTCTCGGATATGATACCAGGGTTGAAGAACGCGGGGTTAACCTTTCAGGTGGCCAGAAACAGCGCATTGCTATTGCAAGAGCCCTTCTTGCAGCTCCTGAAATTATAATTCTTGATGATAGTACCAGTGCTGTTGATATCGACACGGAAAACAAAATACAGGAAGCACTTAACACGGCAGCCAGAAGATCTACGCTGCTGGTCGTAGCTCAGCGGGTCAGCTCGGTACTGAACGCCGACAATATTATTGTGCTCGAAAAAGGGCGTATTGCAGGACAGGGTAATCACTCCTTGCTTATGCAGACCTGCTCAGTTTACCGGGAAATATATGCATCACAATTAGGCGGCGAACCCTCCCATGAAAGAGTAAAAGAGACGCTTGAAACAAGGGAGGAATTACAATGAGCAGTCAGCATAATACTGTTCGAGATCGCCCTAAATCTATGGGGTTTGGGGGGCCTGCAATACCCGGCAGAATAGAAAAACCCCGGAACTCTGCCATGGCAGTTAATCGATTGCTTGAATACCTCTCACCGTTCAGGTTCAGGCTTTGGGTAGTCTTTTTTTTGGTAGTATTCTATTCAATGCTTGGACTTGCCGGCCCATACCTCATGGGTGTTGCCATTGAACGTTTCATTGGTCAAAAAAATGTCAGCGGGCTTGAAATAATATCACTTACCCTGCTGTTGGTCTATCTCTCCTATAACCTGTTTCAACTTATTGCGGGTTGGATTATAGCCAAGGTCTCTCAAACAGCCCTGAAACAATTGAGTGGCGATCTTTTCAGACATATCCAAACGTTGCCCGTCAGTTATTTTGACCGTAATCCGGCGGGCGGCCTGATGAGCAGGCTTACCAACGATGTTGATGCCATCAATCAGGCCGTTTCTCAGAACGTCACAACTATGCTGGCCAGTGTACTTTCACTGGCGGGTATTATTGTCGCCATGTTTTTACTTGATGCATGGCTTGCTATGACCTCATTACTGGTTATTCCGCTGATGCTCTGGTTTACTCAGTTTGTTGCCCGTTATACACGCAAAGGCTTCAGGGAGTTACAGAAACAGCTTGGAGACCTGAACGCTGTCATGGAAGAGTCGATCAGTGGGCTTAAGGTCATAAAGGTATTCAGACGTAATGCCGAGGTGATTGAGACGTTCAGAAATCATAATAATGATGTTTTCAAAGCGGCGGTCTATGCGAACAACTATGCTATGATTCTCATGCCATTGACTAACGTCCTTGGTAATCTTTTTGTCATAGTTATTGCTGCTTTTGGAGGCTGGATAGCCTTGAAAGGGTTGGTTACGGTTGGTGTCATTGCCAGTTTTATTATGTACGGCCAGAACTTTATCCAGCCACTTCGCCAGCTTGCCACTATGTACAACACCATTCAGTCTGCACTGGCAGGAAGCGAAAGAATATTTGAAATTCTTGATATTCCGTCAGAAGTTGATTTATCAGATGAAACAGGAGCATCGACTATTTCAGGGACTGTCAGTTTCGATCATGTTACGTTTGCTTATGAGAAAAATTTTCCTGTAGTGAAAGATATGACATTCAATGCTGATCCAGGTAAAACAATTGCCTTGGTTGGCCCGACAGGGGCAGGAAAAACAACGATCATCAATCTTCTGACCCGTTTTTATGAGATAAGCAGTGGTGTTATCACTATAGCAGGAAAAGATATTCGCGATTACAGCAAAGCTGATTTGCGTCGGAAGATTGGTTTAGTGTTGCAGGATACGTTTTTATTTTCCGGAACCGTGCTTGAAAATATTCGTTTTGGTCGACTTGATGCAACAGATTCAGAATGTCATCATGCAGCAAAACTTGCCGAAGCAGATGAGTTTATCCGCCAGCTTCCTGAGGGGTACAATACCATCCTGTCGGAACGGGCTGGCAATTTGAGCCAGGGGCAGCGTCAGTTGCTTGCCATAACCAGAGTTATTCTTGCAAACCCTGAGATCTTGATTCTCGACGAAGCCACCAGCAGTGTCGATACCAGAACCGAGCTTCGTATACAGAAAGCGTTATTGACACTGATGAAGGGACGGACAAGCTTTGTTATCGCTCATCGGCTCAGTACCATTCGTGAAGCTGATCAAGTGTTGGTTATCGACAAAGGAACCATAGCTGAAAAGGGAACACATCAGGAGCTTCTTGATCAAGAGGGGATTTATTATGATCTCTACATGAGCCAGTTCAAAGGGTTGGCAATTTAGGTTTATGCTCTATCCTTTTTCCATCAACCACCGATTAAATCCTTCAATCTTTGATCACTCAGTCTATCTGTTCAGATCAGGCTATGACTAACTTGTAATATTGATTTTTAGTTTTGTTGGGGTGATTCCTGAACCCCAACAAAACTAAAGTTGTCCTGAGAGGATAGCTCTTTTCAGCCTGCAGGTAAAGTTTGCTTTCCATCTCTTATCTCAGCAAGCAAATAGAGGTGCCCATTATCTTTATCATGAAAGGGAAAAATAAAGTAATGGTAACTATATTAAGGCATTATCGATAGCGCCTGATTGCTCAAGAGACTCACCGGTCGAAAAAGGTATTTGGCATAGAAAAGTTTTTAATATTTATCTCCCGATCGTATGTCTTTTCAGACCATCCTGACGAAATACAGAAAGTATTCATTCTCTGAACGCGACAAAGGTGACCGCTTTGAAAGGTTGATGCAGGCCTACTTGAAAACCGATCCAAAGTATGCGTACTTATTCAAAAAGGTGTGGTTATGGAATGAATTCCCCGGACGTGGTGATTTAGGTGGCGGGGATACCGGGATAGATTTGGTTGCTTTGACATTAGATGGCGACTATTGGGCAATTCAGTGCAAATGTTTTCATGAAAGGGCTACTATAGACAAACCAGCCGTTGACTCTTTCCTTTCAACGTCAAGCAGGGAGTTCAAGGATGAAAACCTGCAAACCACAACATTCTCGCAGCGACTCTGGATTTCAACGACCAATAAATGGGGGCCGAATGCAACAGAGGCTATAAAAAACCAGAGCCCACCCGTTGCCCGCCTTAACCTCTATGAACTGCAAGAATCCGCAGTTGATTGGAAAAAATTAGATGAGGGCATTTACGGCGAAGCATCACGAACACCAAAAAAAATACTTAGGCCCCATCAGAACGAAGCTTTAGAAAAAGCTCACGAATATTTCAAAACAGCAGACAGAGGCAAGCTCATCATGGCTTGCGGAACAGGCAAAACATTCAACTCCCTGCGCATTGCTGAGCATGAAACCAATGGGAAAGGCCTTATCCTGTTTCTGGTTCCCTCCATTGCCTTGCTTGGACAGACACTGCGAGAATGGTCCTCCGATGCCAACGAACCGATAAATGCTATTTGTATCTGCTCCGACAGTGAAGTGTCTCGCAAAAAAAGCAAGAACGAAGATAGTGACTCATTCAGCATCGTGGATTTGGCATTACCTGCATCCACTGATGTCCGCTCAATTTTCCGCCAGTTCAAGCAAATACAAGCCAATGGACATTCCGGCTTGACTGTCGTCTTCTCGACCTACCAATCTATTGCGGTGATTGCTCGTGCACAAGCTGAACTGCAGAAATCAAACGACAGCTATGGTGAATTTGATCTGATCATTTGCGATGAAGCTCATCGAACCACAGGCGTGACCTTGTCAGGAGAGGATGAATCTGCATTCACAAAAGTGCACGACAACAATTTTCTCAAAGGTAAAAAGCGGCTCTATATGACCGCAACGCCAAGGCTTTACAATGAGGATACCAAAAGCAAAGCATCACAAGCCGATGCCATTCTTTGCTCAATGGATGATGCCAGGTTATTTGGTGAAGAAATCTACCGCATTGGTTTTGGCGAGGCGGTAGAACGGGATCTGCTCAGTGATTACAAAGTGCTCATTCTGACGTTGAATGAAAATGATGTTCCACCGGCGGTACAGAAAATGATAACCGATAACGAAAGCGAAATCAATACCGATGATGCGTCCAAACTTATTGGTTGCATCAATGCACTTTCAAAACAAATACTCGGTGATGCAGGTATTATCAAAGGCAGTGATCCGGAACCGATGAAACGGGCAGTCGCCTTTTGCCAAAGCATTGCTGTGTCAAAAAAAATAACCGCCACCTACAACACAGCTTCCGAAGCTTACCTCAATTCATTGCCTGAAAAAAGCCAGGAGCATATGGTCTCCCTCTCTTCCAGGCATATTGACGGCACCATGACTGCTCCCCACCGAGATGAATTACTGTCCTGGTTGAAGGCTGATACTGATTACAATGAGTGCCGCGTTCTCACCAATGTGAGGTGTTTAAGCGAAGGGGTAGATGTTCCCTCATTGGATGCGGTCATGTTCCTCTCTGCCCGCAACTCACAGGTGGATGTGGTTCAGTCTGTTGGGCGTGTTATGCGAAAAGCACCGGGTAAAAAATACGGCTACATTATCATTCCGGTCGTTGTTCCTTCTGATGTAGAAGCTGACAAAGCTCTTGACGATAACGAACGCTACAAAGTGGTCTGGACAGTCTTAAACGCTCTCAGAGCTCACGACGACCGATTCAATGCCACGGTCAATAAAATAGAACTCAACCGCAAACGTCCTGAACAGATTTTGGTAGGCAGACCGGCCTATTCATGGGAAGATGGGCAGCAAGTTATTGAAGACCCCGGGGTGGCTTATGGAACAGACAAAGACATCAGCCAACAGCTTGCCTTGCAATTTGAACAATTGCAGCATGTTGTCTTTGCGCGTATGGTGCAAAAGGTTGGTGACCGTCGCTATTGGGAACAATGGGCTAACAATGTTGCCGAAATCGCTCAACGACAAGTCGAAAGAATTAATCGCCTTATTAACGCCGACGGGGAACACCAAAAGGCATTTCAGGAGTTTTTGACAGGTTTACAGAACAACATCAACCCCTCCATCACCCAGCAGGAATCGGTTGAAATGTTGTCGCAGCACATCATCACCAAACCGGTCTTTGAAGCGCTTTTTAAGGGGTACTCATTTGTTCAGAACAATCCCATATCGGTCTCCATGCAGAAAATGCTCGACCTGCTGGAAGCCCAGACCATCCAGGAGGATGCCGACACCCTGAACAAATTCTATGAATCAGTACGAATGCGTGCCGCAGATATCGACAACGCTGCTGGCAAACAACGCATCATTATTGAGCTGTACGACAAGTTCTTTAAAACGGCTTTTCCAAAAATGGTGGAAAAGCTTGGGATAGTTTACACTCCAGTCGAAGTAGTTGATTTCATCATCCACTCAGTCAACGACCTGCTCAAAACAGAGTTTGACCGCACCCTTGCCGATGAAAACGTACACATTCTCGACCCCTTCACCGGCACAGGTACCTTCATCACTCGCCTTCTGCAAAGCGGTTTGATCGGGCAGAATGATCTTGAACGCAAATACCAGAAAGAGATACATGCTAACGAGATTGTGCTGCTTGCCTACTACATAGCAGCGGTCAATATCGAGAATGCCTTTCACGACATAACGGGCGACGCCACATCCTACAAAGCCTTCGAAGGGATATGCTTGACCGATACCTTCCAGCTCGGTGAGACCGATGACAGCGCAGTACTTTTTTCAGATATGTTCCCGCAAAACTCCGAACGAGTATCTGCGCAGAAGAAAACTCCACTGCGTGTCATTATCGGTAACCCGCCTTACTCCGTAGGACAGAAATCAGCCAATGATAATGCACAGAACCAGAGTTATGCAAAGCTTGATAGACGGATTGCTGCCACCTATGCCGCAGCATCAAATGCAACTTTACAGAACTCCTTGTATGACTCCTACATCAAGGCATTCCGCTGGTCAACCGACCGACTTGATCCGGAGAATGGTGGTATTATCGCTTTTGTCTCAAACGGCGCTTGGCTTGACAGTAATAGTACTGACGGATTACGTCAATGTCTTCAAAAAGAGTTTACAAGCATATGGGTCTTCAATTTGAGAGGGAACCAACGCACAAGTGGAGAACTTTCTAAAAAAGAAGGAGGGAAGATATTTGGCTCCGGTTCCCGTACTCCCATTGCCATTACCCTGCTGGTGAAAAACCCTGACAAACCCTCAGGCAAAGCCATCATTCACTATCTCGATATCGGCGAATACCACAACCGAGAGGAGAAGCTCGCAATCATCAGTAAATACAGTTCAGTTGGAAAACCTGACATGCCTTGGCAGACTTTGTTGCCCAATGAACACGGGGATTGGTTGAATCCGCGTAATAAACTGTTTGAGACATTTATCTCCTTGGGAGATAAAAATGATAAATCAAATAAAAGGACTTTTTTTTGGCCTTACTATTCAAATGGCGTCAAAACAAACAGAGATGCCTGGGTTTATGGCTACAACAATGAAGTTTTACAAAAAAATATTAATACAACAATATCTTTTTATAATCAACAAACCCAATTATATCACGAATATAAAACGAACCACAAAGATTCATCAATTGAAAATTTTATCGCTTATGACAATCTCAAAATCACTTGGACTAGAGAGATTAAAGGAAATGCTGAAAGGGGGTTAATACATTCATTTAATAAAGAAGATATTGTTAAAGCAATTTACCGACCATTTACTAAACAATTTCTTTATTTTAACAAATATTGGAACAACTGCGTTTATCTAATACCAAAATTATTCCCAACACCAGACGTTAAAAATCTTGTCATCTCTCTTTCTGGAGTAGGATCAAACAAGGACTTCTCTACACTTATTACAGATTGTATTCCTGATTTACAGCTTCAATTTAATGGTCAATGCTTCCCCCTCTACTACTTCGAAGAGCGCCAGAAATCAAGCCCGACACTTTTTGATGCAGGCACAGAAAATGAGTTTATCCGCAGAGATGGCGTTTCAGACTTCATACTCGAAAGAGCACAGAAGATGTACGGCAATCGCGTCACAAAGGAAGATATCTTCTACTACGTCTACGGCATACTTCACAGCCCTGAATACCGCATCCGCTTTTCCAACGACCTTAAAAAGATGCTCCCCCGCATCCCGCTTGTCGATGAACCTCGGGAATTTTGGTCATTCAGCAAAGCCGGTAGGGAACTGGCAGAACTGCACATCAACTATGAATCAGTGCCACCTTATGAAGGTGTAACGGTCACTGGTACTGAGAAAGGGCTTTTCAATGTCGATAAAATGCGCTTCCCGAAGAAAGGCCAGAAGGATACTATCCTTTATAACGGCTACATCACCATAACAGACATCCCTGACAAAGCGTACGAATACGTTGTGAACGGTAAAAGTGCCATAGAATGGGTCTTGGAGCGCTATCAGATCAGCACCCATAAAGAGAGCGGGATAACCAATGACCCTAACGACTGGGCCAAGGAGGTGGGTAATCCTCGCTACATCCTCGACCTGCTCCTGAGTGTGATCAATGTGAGCTTGAAAACGGTAGCGATTGTTGAAGAGTTGCCGGAGTTGATGTTCGAAGCCCCCACGGCTTAGCGTTTCAAAGGGTTGGCAATTTAGGTTTATGCTCCATCCTTTTTCTATCAACCACTGGATAAACAATGAATAATATGTGGTGGACTTACGCGTTACTATCTGCTCTGTTTGCTGCCTTTACTGCCATACTTGCCAAAATCGGCATAAAAGGGGTTAACTCAGATTTGGCAACTGCGATACGAACAGTTTTCATTTTATGTATTGCATGGGGGATTGTTTTTGCCCGGAAAGAGGTAGATGGCATCCATCTCCTTTCAAAAAATAATTGGGTGTTTCTCGGTCTGTCGGGTGTTGCTACCGGTTTGTCATGGATTTTTTATTTCAAAGCGTTGCAGTTGGGCAAGGTTTCACAGGTTGCCCCAGTCGATAAAATGAGTGTTGCCATTGCAATCATTTTATCAGCGTTGTTCCTGCATGAAGTTCTGACATGGAAAATCCTTATGGGAGCACTCCTTATTATTGGAGGTTCTGTTCTGATTATCTTGTAGTGGATGATTCCGTGAGGGGTGAGTTTGATACCAAAGCAGAACGGGACAGTTTTTCTGCCCCGTTTTGCTGGTAATGTTTTGGTTCTTCAGGGAGTAGTAATCTGATCGAAAACCCCACCGTCACTGAAGTGTATTTTCTGTGCACTGCGCCAGTTCCCGAATACTTCCTTAAGAGTAAACAGCTTGATGTTCGGGAAGTTTGCTGCATATTTTTTCAGCGCAGCCGCATTTCTTGGCCGATAGGAGTTTTTTGCGATAATGTCCTGTGCCTCCGGAGTATAAAGGAAGTTCAGATAGGCTTCAGCGGCCTTACGGGTGCCATGTTTATCAACGTTTTTATCGACAATAGCCACAGGCGGCTCAGCCAGAATGCTGACAGGGGGAAGAACGATTTCATATTGATCCGATCCGAACTCTTTAAGAATCAGGTGAGCCTCATTTTCCCATGCCAGAAGAACATCGCCAATACCCCTTTGCGTAAAGGTAAGGGTTGAACCCCTGGCTCCCGTATCCAGTACCGGGACATTTTTATATAAAGCCTTGACAAATTTTTTAGCCTGATCAGTTGAGTTTGTCTGTTTTTGTTTGAAGCCCCATGCCGCCAGGTAGACCCAGCGGGCACCTCCTCCGGTTTTCGGGTTTGGTGTTATAACCGATACACCCGGCTTTACAACGTCATCCCAGCTCCTGATCTGTTTCGGATTTCCCTTGCGCACAACAAAAACGATTGTAGAGGTATATGGAGTGCTGTTATTGGGCAATCTTTTCTGCCAGTTTGGATCGAGAAGTTTGCTGTCGGCAATGGCATCAATGTCATTGGCAAGAGCAAGAGTGACCACATCGGCTTCAAGTCCGTCAATAATGGCACGTGCCTGTTTACCGGAACCGCCGTGTGACTGGTTGATTGTCACAGTCTGGCCCGTTTTCTGTAACCAGTACTTTGCAAAAGCAGCATTTTCACTCTGATAGAGTTCCCTCGTAGGGTCATACGATACATTCAGCAGAGTAACATTTCCTGCGGCCTCTGCCAGAGTGACCGGAAGTCCGGAGGTGAGAAAAAGCACACCGAACAGCGTAAATTTTTTTATCCAGTCATGACTCACAGCTTTCTCCTTCTCTTATTGTTTAACGACCAACTGGTAATAAAGCTCAATATTGGTAAGGCTTCCAAGCGTATACCATAAAAATACCATAAACAAGGTATGGTGTTCACTGGCGCGCCCAGGCTACTCTCTATGCGGTATACATATTACCGCATAGAAGGGATTTACTTTGAGTTGACCCTGTCGGATATTAAAGAGGTGAAATCCTGAAAGATTTATTTGAGGGATACCTCAATCCACTCACCAATAGAATTTTTTTCCTCTTTAACCTAAAAAGGAAACACATACATGAGCAATTACCTGACATTCTCGACAAACGGGGCCAGCGAGAGCGCTACAAAGTTTGTGGCAAATTCACGAACATTCAGTTTCATTGTTGATGAACCGCCAACGCTGGGGGGGACTGATCATGGCGCAAATCCTGTAGAGTATTTGCTGGCAGGCTTTGCAGGGTGCTTAAATGTTGTGGCGCATTTAGTGGCCAAAGAACAGGGTATTAATCTTAAATCCCTGAAGATCAGTGTTGATGGAGATATCAATCCTGCAAGACTGCTCGGATTGTCAACTGACGACCGTGCAGGTTTTCAGAGTCTTCGGGTACACTTGATTCCCGATACTGATGCTACGCATGTTGAGCTTAAAAAGTGGCTTGAAACAGTGGAGGATAGATGCCCTGTAAGAGATAACCTTGCAAACCATACTCCATTGCATCTTGGCGTACAGCTTGTTCCCGCGTAACCCAAAATCAATAATCGAATTACGGGATATAAAATGCCGTATAAGAGGTATTTCGAAACCGGCTATTATTGATGACTTTTAATTGTGAAAAAGCAGGTTGCTCTATGATTTCCAGATAACTAAACAGAATGAGCTATGGCACAAAGTAAAGTCAAATGGTTCAACGATAAAAAAGGCTATGGTTTTATCGTTAATCCCGAGGGAGGAGAGGACATTTTTGTTCACTATTCCAACATTGATTCACATCATCGTTTCAAGATTCTCAAGCAGGATGCTAAAGTGCATTTTGAACTTGACAATAAAGGGCAACGATTGCAGGCAAAGAAAGTCCGCGAGCTTCCATAAAAAAAGAAGCTATTTCTCAGGGCTGACAATACTGATGCCTTGATGGTTCGATTTCCTGCTATATATTTTGATCTACACCTTTATAATGCTCTCCCCGGGGCATACAGCAGCGCATGCTGGTTCACTATGATGGCCGACGCAGTCGACACAGAGCGCTTCATTGATGATATAGGTATCCTCTCCGGGAGAAATAGCGTTTACAGGGCATTCTGGTTCGCAGGCTCCGCAAAAAATGCAAGTATCAGTAATACGATGTGCCATAAGATCTTCTTTCTGGTATGATTATTAACATTTTGTCGTACCAGTATGGCATTTCTGGACGTCATTTCATAATTCATATCGACATTAACCAAAAAGAGCCATCCCTTATGCGAGATGGCTCTTTTTTCTTCTGGGTATGCAATAATTAATTCCCTGAAAAAAGCTATGGTTACGGTATTTATAATGACCGGAACAAGTTGGATATTGCATCTATTCAGTTTTGAGCTAAATAATAAAAGACTATCTCTATGGCATCAAACAAACAGCACAAGAATTCAGCAGGCAAGGCACTCAGTTGTTCTGATTGCGGTGTGCCGAATTGTTACAGGGAGGAGAAGAAATATCCTGATTTCTGTCTGACCGAAGCGGTTGAGCCCGCTGAGCTTGATGGTATTACCAGCCAATACCGTGGCGATGATCTCGATGCCAGAATAGCAAGGGCTTCCGCTGAAGTTGAAGGCACCTATTATGGCCAGTTGACCCGTGTCGAGGAGACCATTGCGTTTGCCAATCGTATAGGAGCGAAAAAAATCGGACTTGCAACATGTATAGGTCTTTCAGAAGAAACCAGAATTCTGGTCAAGGTTTTAAAAATCAACGGACTGGAGCCCTACTCTGTCATTTGCAAAATTGGCGCTGTGGACAAGAGCGAAATCGGAATTGAGGATGAGTTTAAAATCCAGAAGGGGAGTCATGAATCCATGTGTAATCCCATCCTGCAGGCCCGACTGCTCAACGAACAAAAAACAGATCTGAATGTTATTATTGGATTATGTGTAGGTCACGATTCGCTTTTTATCAAATATTCAGATGCCCCGGTGACCACACTCATCGCCAAGGACAGGCTGCTGGCACACAATCCTGCAGCTGCACTCTACACAAGTGGATTTTACTACAAGCGTTTATTTACTGAAGGTCGTAATTTATAAGCCTCCTGAAACACACTTTGTAGCTCACTTCTATAACGTTCAACAGTAGAGACGTGCCCCAAACAAGCCAACGCACAAGCCATTTTACAGAATCGATCATACGGAGAATGACCCGTGTGGCAAACTCCTGTGATGCTGTTAATCTCTCACAGGGGTTTCCTGATTTTAATCCTCCTGAAGCACTGCTTGCTGCTGCTGAGAAAGCCGGGAGAGAGGGGCCGCATCAGTATGCAGTGACGTGGGGCGCGCCGAACTTCAGGAGTGCTTTCGCCCGCAAACAATCTCGATTCATGGGTATTCCAATTGACCCTGAAAGCAATGTGGTTGTCACCTGCGGCAGTACGGAGGCGATGATGGCAGCCATGATGACGGCATGCAATCCGGGTGACAAGGTTGTGATATTCTCTCCCTTCTATGAAAATTACACCGCCGACACCATCCTGACCGGAGCTATTCCGGTCTATGTCCCGTTGCGTCCACCCGAGTTTGCCTTTGATCCAGAAGAACTTCGGCAGGCTTTCGAGCTGCATCGTCCAAAAGCATTGATTCTCTGCAATCCTGGCAACCCGACAGGCAAAGTGTTTTCAAAGAGTGAACTGGAACTCATTGCCGCTCTCGCCTGTGAGTTTGATGCATTTGTCATTACGGACGAGGTCTATGAGCATATTGTGTACGCTCCAAACGTCCATATAAGCATAGCAACACTTCCCGGGATGTTTGAGCGGACAATAACGTGCAGCTCGCTTTCAAAAACCTACTCAATCACTGGATGGCGACTGGGGACGGTGGTGGCGGCACCTCAAGTTATTGATGCTATCCGTAAGGTGCACGACTTTTTGACGGTCGGAGCTGCTGCACCTCTTCAGGAAGCAGCCGTTACCGCGCTTGAGTTTGCGGATTCCTATTATCTGGAGATCCAGGCAAGTTACACTGCCAAAAGGGATATTTTTCTCGGCTGGCTCCGCAAGGCAGGACTCTCCTATACGACTCCCCAGGGAGCTTACTATGTGATGGTAGATGTCTCTGAATTTGGTGTTTCAGATGACCTCGCATTCTGTGAGTGGCTGGCACGCAAGGTCGGAGTTGCAGCAGTTCCGGGATCAAGTTTTTTCCGTGAACCCGTTCATAACCTCATAAGGTTTCATTTTGCCAAACAGCCCGAAACCCTCAATGCCGCCGGCGAGCGTTTACTAAAGTTACGCTCTCATGCCAAAAGCTTCATAAATGAAGTTCATTAATACGGAGTAAACGGTGTCCTTGAAAAATGGTAAGAATTTCAATACGTAGAGAAGTGCGTCTATAAACTATCCGGTACTTCTCGACCAGTAATTCTCTGATTTCAGGATGAGAAAGTTCTGGAACAACTCTTCCCATATTCGGAAATGACTGAATCAAATCGCCTTTCTCAAGAAGAATATCAATAAAAGCTGAAGCCCTTTCTGGGTTATCCTGACTAATAAACTCCTCAATCTCTTCAAGTTTTTTGACAGCTTCGCTTGTCCAGACGACCTTCATTGTTTTCTGGAGGTTTTTTTCGTGGCAAGCATCGCTCTTACCTCCTCTTTTCCATACACTTCCCCTGATTCTGCTGCAGCCAAGCCGCGTTCAACCGATTCAGTAAATTGTTTACGGTAAGCCAGGGCATCATATTCAGCAGGCGAAAGAAGCACTCCCGCCGGCCGGCCATTTTGGGTAATGATCAAAGGCTGGCCTGTAGCCTGAACCTTTTTCAAGCAGGAAGAGATTCCTGCCTTAAACTCACCCAGAGGAATGATATCGCTTGAGATATGGATGGTTTTCATAAAAGTAGTCGATTAAGGCCTTAATTTAATCCCTTTTTCAGTACTGAATATAGCTATTCTTTTCTTGAAACTGCCATGAATACCAAGTGAAAACCAGAAAACAAGTTTCCCCCCTGACTGCCAGCCACGTTCCCCCTTTTTTCCCTTGAATTGAGCAGAATACGGTCGTTTTCTATACCATATTCATGGTATTTTTATGGTATATGCTTGTAAATAAACAAGATAAAAGCCTCATTGTTAACAATCGAAATACAAATGACACTCGTATGAATGCTCAAGACTTATTCAATAAAGGACTTTTCAGCACGTCATCATGCTGTTGTTGTCTCTTTGTGGATGCTGATATATCGGATCCCGGATTAATGACATAGATGCCCTGTTGATTGGGGCGGAATATTTCAAAGCCGGCTTTCAATATTAGAGCCGGCTTTTTTTATGAAATTTTTTTCCTGAACACATAACACACTACACTACAACCAATAAAAAGGAGTACAGTAAAATGAAAAAGATGTTTTCACTAGCTGCGATGTTCGCAGTTCTCTCATACGCATCACCGGCTTCGGCTGAAGTAACGCTCAATGGTGAAGTTGGTTTGCGTCTTAGAAACGATTTCGGTAATTCGACAACAACTGCCGGTGCCAGAACAGTGACCGAAGACCAGTATTTCCAGTACCGTGTTCGTCTGAAACCTTCAGCTGATCTTGGCGAAGGCTACTTTGTTAAGGCATTGTTTCAGGACGAAGGTGTTGCTGGAGCCTGGCGTGGTTTAGGGACTACCGGGGCAACTGCTAACAACACGGAACAATATTCGATAACGGCCTCGCAGTTTTACTTTGGACATGGCGATGCATGCAGCCATTGGGTTGCCGGTCGTATTCCGCTCGGTAGTTTTGACAACCCTATTCTGGATCTGACTCTTTATGCAATTCCAGGTACCGGCCCTCAAGGAACAAAACTCTATGCGGTTGATACTCCGATTTCCACAAATCATTTTGACCGTCTATTGGGTTTTAATTATGGCACAAAGATCGGTGACGGTGATTTTAATGCTGTTGTTGTTAATTTTGACAACGTTTCGACAACCACTGCCGATAAAGGGCTTTTAAACGACGGGTACGGTTTCACTGCTAACTATAAGACCAATATTGGTGATGTAACTATTGTTCCACAGGGCTTTATAACCTTGACTCATCTTGCCGATGGTCGTTCTCCTTACTCCTTTGGTACTCAGGCCTTCATTCCTGCAGGGAAATCCAAAGTTTCTCTCAGCGGATTCTATACCGGAGACAGTAATACCATTCCGAAGACGACGACAAAGATTGATTATAGCGGTTATATCTTCAGGGTTAAAGGTGAATCCGGTCCGGTTCTTGCCTGGATAGATTACAACAGAACCAAAGACAATGCAGGCGCTACTACGTACAACAATACCTTTGTCTGGGCGCAGTATCTCATTAAGGTGCAGGACTCAAATAAAGGAACCTTCTCCCTGCAGCCGACAATCAGGTACCGTGCCTCTGGTTCAAAGACCGATGCAGGTCTCTCAACATCGAACGATCTGTTCCGTGGAGAGCTCTACGCAACGGTAAGCTTCTAACGTTTCTCTCCGGCATCCGGGCAGCAGTTGTAAAGTCATGTGGGGGCTTTACGGGTGTGTGTGCATCTTGTTATTAGTGCTGTCCGGATGTTTTTTTATGGCGATATGGCTGAGTGGTCTAAGCCAAGGGTCTCTAAAAACTCTGTATCACAAGTTCGAATCTTGTTATCGCCTCAGTTTTTTCAGTATGCCGAAGTGTTTCTCCGGCATCCGGGCATCTGTTGTGAAGTCATGTGGGGACTCAAGGGTGTGTGTGTGCATCTTATCTTCAGGGCTGCCCGGATGTTTTTTAGGCGATGTGGGTGAGTGGTCTAAGCCAAGGGTCTGCAAAACTCTTTTTCACAAGTTCGAATCTTGTCATCGCCTCAGTATTGTTTGTCCAGTTATCTTCCTCCGCACATCCGGGCTGCTGATAAAAAATGTTGTCGGGTGCATTTTTCTTCAGCGCTGTCCGGATGTTTTTTTTCTCTTTAACGGCTGATCATTGTTTCCAGTATTTTTCGAAGCTCGTTCATTTCAAGTTTGTTGATTTCGGCAATGGATTTCAACGGGGTATCGATTTTTGCTTCTATTCCTTTCTGGTGTAAAGCAAGCTGTAGTGAAGTTGCTGAAACCCCACCCTCATCGGCTATGTCCTGTAATGTTTTTTTCCCGAAACCCTGCCCCTGTAACTTGTGCCCTTCTTTTTTTGCCGGAGCAATAACTTCATAGACTTGTTCAGCAGTCTTTCCATTTGAGGTTGCTATTTCAGCCAGGGTCTGATCAAGAGAGGTAACTTTTAACCCGGCCTTTTCCAGCTTTGCTTTTAATGCGGCAGGATCACCACCAAGACCTAGCTGCTCTGCAAGTTGCGTAAGGGTCATGAGTTCTGCATGTGGAACCGGGGCCTGTTTTTCCTGCCGTTCCCATGAGCCTGAAATTGCATCGCCAAACTTGATGACTGCCAGGAAGGGTTGGATACCATAGTATGTTCCTATTCCAAAAAAAACAGAAAGTAATATGATGGTGAGCAGTTCTCCAGGGCTTTTCAGCCCCTCGGTTGTCTTTGATTTCAGGTAGGAGAAAAATGCTTTCCAGTTGATAACAAAGAGGTGAAACAGAGAAAGTATTAAAAAGGCAAACCCGAAGATTATATGCTGGTGTTGCCACCCCCTTTTTGTCAGACCTATCATCCTCCAGTCAGTCCAGTTGGCCACCCTTCCGGGAGGAGAGATATAAAGGATAACTCCTGAAACCAGCATCATGACTAACGCAATGAATAGTCCGAAACTTATAAATACCCGCCAATTGAATGATTTTTTCATGGTTCAGTGATTGTTGGCTTCCAATGCCTGGTAGTGTGGCAAGTAGAGCAGTTTGCCTGTGACTGGATGTGCAGATTATCATCCGGCTGGTCACGTTTATGGCATCGTATGCACTGCGATGTAGCATTCAGTCTGCTATGGTCAAAACTTGCGTGCTGTTCAGTGGTTTTGGCTGCAATTGCTGCAGGATTGAACAGCACGGCTATGGTGATAAACAATAATCTTTTCATGGTAGCAAGTGTTATCAAACCCTTACTACTGATTCATTCCCCGACCTCGACCCATGCCCATTCCCATACCTCGTCCCATACCCATATTCGGGTTGTACTGATCCCATACCCATTCAGCTACGGCTCTCAGTTCTGCATCCGGTAGTGGTTGAGCAGGCATAAGGCCAAACCTTGTAATGGCTTGAGGATCAATCGCTTTATCCTTGTTTGGCGATTTCAGGTAGGCGACAAGATGATTAACACCATCTTTTTTTGTTGAGTATTTCTGATGATAGTGAGAAGCGAGAGGAGTAATAGGAGGTGCAGTTTTTGGTGGTGGCATAACGGAGTGACAGACACTGCAGTTCTTGTCAAAAATAGCTTTACCATTCAAAGCGCCTGTTGCCGCTTGTGCGACAGAATTGAGCGAAAATCCCATCCCCATTATCAATAATAATCGTTTCATGGCTAAATAGATCATTAAATTAATCTGAACATTTCTTTTCTGTTTCATATATCTATTTAATGTACTGAAATAATCAATTAAGCGCCAAATTATTGATTGGTATGTTTTTATATTTAAATGTAAATAATTTATAAGTTGTTTTATATTATAGGCTTATATCATCATTGAATATTGCTGACAATGAGATTTTTTTTGTGCAGCTAAGATAGTTTTAATAATTTCAAAAGGTGTTATATGCCTATATCAGGTAACAATTGTGAATAATTATGCCGAATCAAATGCCATATTATTCGCAATTGTTAATTAGCTATTTATATAGTTCTGTGATAGTTAAAAATTAAATTCATCGGTAATATAATCCTGTTTTATAGTGCTTAGAATCGTATCGCTGATCAAAAGCATGGGATTACAGTGTGAATTGTTTATCACTGGTTGATGTTGTATTATTGCTTGAATAAATATGTATTTGTTATCCTCAAACATCACTCACCTTTTAAACAAATCGAGCTCATGCAAAAAAATGTAGGGCAAATAGATAAAATAATCCGGATTGTTATCGGAGTAGCCGTTATTGCAGTAGGTGTCATCAATCAATCGTGGTGGGGAGCTGTAGGGCTTGTTCCGCTCTTGACTGCGTTTATAGGTTTTTGTCCACTCTACACTGTGCTGAAGATTTCGACAGGCGAAAATTGTGCCTGCAATGAAAAGCCGGGGAAGAACAGCTCTTGCAAGTTATGATGGGTGAATGATTTTTCCCTCGAAAAGAAGAGATGTACAAAGCAACTTTTGTATGGACTACAGGTTGCATTGTACATTTTCTGAGTCATTTGAATGCATGGCCGGGGACTACGCCGACAGCTTTAAGTATTTTGGCAAGAGGGCAGAAGCCGGTAAATGCTGCCTGAAAAAGGTTTGCTCCAACAAATCCGGTAAACCAGAGCCAGTTCTGGTTATGATAGATAGAGAGTAAAACGCTGGAAAGGATAAAGATACCAGCTATTGCAAAAACAAGACGATCGATATTCATAATGAAAAATATACAAGGTTATTGATGATATTGCTGTGCTATGTAGTCTGATCTAAATATTTGTACCACTACGTGTTGATCAGTCCTTGACGCATCGGACCGAAAAACCGATGTTTTTATTGGCCATACCTCTTCGCAAAGCGGCATCGAAGTAGCCAAGCGACCGGCACCATGCACTCTTCGCTGAAGATTCTGTTGAAGACCATAATCGGCTGTATTCACCTGGTAGCATGAATTTACCGTCAGAGTCCCGCCTGGCTCCCGCAGGAAGCAATTCAAAGCCGTTTTTATTGTTCAGTTCATTCTTCTGATCTTTCCAAAGTTTTGATGCTTTCAGTGCTCCACCGGCATTTTCCATCCCGCCCAGCAAATCGCCTAGTGCACTCCATTCAGCATCAGAGGATACATGCCAGCCTTTAGGGGCAAGGCCTCGCTGATCATTGACTGCATACCAGTTATAGAGCCTTCCGTATATCCTTCCATTTTCCTGTTTGTTATCGTTATAGCACCAGGCACCGGTTTTAAGGCTTGCCCACTCTTTGGGGTCCTTTACTTCGGGAATTGCATCACCATTCCGGTAATGTGCGACGTCAAGATTTCTTCCTGTCCAGATCATAGAACCTATCTGAACAGCAGTGTAACTGTTGCCGTCACGATCAACAACCTTTTCTGGCTGACCGCTGCATCCTGCTGTTAAAAGAATGACAGCAAGTATTCCGGTTACGACAAGAAGTCTCAGCTTATCCATTATGCTAGAGTTTTTTATTATCAATTTTAGTCGCAGTAAGCAGAAATGCCGGATATGCGGCTGTTTTCCCTGATCTGTTTGTTTTGTTGAAGGTGTAAATAGTCTCAAACGATAGTGGTTGCAATCCTGCCACTTTCAGCATTTCAGCCAGTACCCTACGGTCAAACCCGTGATGAACCTTTTCAAGGGGGTCGTCATGAAACAGGCCGTCTTCAAGGTCGAGATCAGCCAGAGCCAACATGCCTCCAGGTGAAAGAAGCTTGGATATCCTGTTTAAAACCCCCGCAGTATCATCTATATGGTGAAGCGTCATGCTGCTGTAAATCAGCTCAAAGGTTTTATCAGTTCCAACGGTATCAGTTGGTGATGAAAGATCGGCGCAGATAGTTTCAATGGTTGACAATCCTGAGGCTTTGATTTTTTCCAGAAGCACAGAGAGCATTTCTCTGGAGGTATCAATGGCCGAAAGTGTTTTCACCAGTGGTGCGATTTCCATGGTAACCAACCCTGTACCACATCCAAATTCCAGGGCATGCATGCTCTTTTCAGGTTTTATTGCTGCGATGATAGCTTTTGCCACTTCAAGTGCAACTGCTCTGCGTTGAGGATTTTCATCCCATTGAGCAGCTTCCCGGTTAAATTTTTCGGGACTGTTCCATGTGTCAGTCATAGCGTCAAGAGTAAAAAGTTATCATACCTGCAAATGAATAATCAAGGTTGCTAAGGCAGTGTGCAGGCCTGCCGACCCGACTGGTTTTCACAGCCACAGTTTGGATAGTTTATAGTAGTGACCCCAGCTCTTTTTCAGCCAGTGACCGACAACAGGCAACGGGATAAACACCTCCCTGACACTGTTTTTATAGACAAACCCTGCGCCATCACCCATATCCATCACACAGAGTACATTCAAATGAGCCTGATACCCTTTCATTGCACCCTGCCTTCCCAGGTGCTCTATTGCGGCATTGCCGGCAGCATTATTTGCCATTAATTCAGCAATGTGCCCCTGTTTTGCTTTCCATTCAGGACCTTCAAGAGCTGCAGCATCGCCAACAGCATACCATCCTTTGACTCCCTCTATCCGGCAGTAATCGTCAATACAAATAAACCCTGCGCTGTTTTGAGGCAGGTTTGATTTCCTGATTATTTCCTGTCCTTCACCGGCAGGAATAAACATGGTGAGGTCACTCTGAAGCATGCTCTGGTCTTCAAATACAACTCCATCCGCTTCAAAATGGCTGATTTTTTTACCAAAACAGGTTGAAATGCTTTTGGCATGAAACATTGCAGCCATGGCCGCAAGTGCTTTTTTCCCCATTCGTGCTCCAGGTTCAGCCATAGGAGCAAAAAAGGTTAACTCAAATTTCTTGCGGATCCCAAGTTTTTTAAGGTGATGATGCAGGTTGAACAGGAGTTCAAATCCCGGTCCGCCACGCACAGCACTTGCATCTTTTGGATTGCCTCCAAATCCTAAAGCAATTTTGCCGCTTCCCAGTGCAACCAGCGCTTCAATTTTTTCCTTTAGCGCAAGCGACTCTTCAGGTTTGCCGCAAATGGAAGAGGTATGCTCCATACCTTCATGTTTCATTTTCGCAGCTCCAAGAGCCACAACAACAAGTGCAGGGGAGTTCCGAACACCTGCTTTTTCAAGAGTTATACTCTTTTGTTCGCCATCAAGAGCTACAACCTTGTCGACAGTAAGTGAAAAACCGTGCTTGCGGGCCAGTTTTGACAGCGGCATTGAAACATCCTTGAACTGCATCCTTCCAACCGGTATCCAGATTGCCAGGGGATAGATAAAAAGATAGTCCCGTTCCGAAACAAGCTCTACCTCAAATCCCTGTTTCCGAAAAGCAATTGCCGAAGCAACACCGCCAATGCCTCCACCAAGAATCAATACTTTTTTCATTGATAAAGATGATGGTTACCGAGTGACCGTAGTTACGACAAATTCAGGGGGCGTCTGTATATGCTTTTTTACCGCACACAGATTAGCAGCACTGATAACGGCATCCTTGTATTTTTCAGGGAAATCGTGTGGAAGCTCTATGGCAATCTCGATTTTTCCTATACCTCTGCCAGACTCATTGACTGTATGAGACTGAACAATCCGGATATCATCTGTCGGGATGCCTCTCTGCTGGCAGAAGGACAAGACGAAGATACCTGCACAGGTACCGATTGAGGCAAGAAAAAGGGAAAAAGGCTCAGGGGCAGAACCCTCTCCTCCGGCATATTTTGCCTGGTCAGTATGAATGGTAAACCCGTTAAACTCGGCATTCACCTTCTTGCCGCCTCCAAACGTTACAATCATTTCGCTTTTCATAATAGGACAAGAGTGAAAGTGTTTGCTATAAAAATAACGATCCACTATTGGCGTATGCTCATAATAAACCAACAGAAACGGAGTGGCCTATAAAAAATTGTGCAGTAGAATGAGTAAGCAACAAAAATCAGTTGGTTTTTTTCTTTGATTTCTCCATTTTATACCCATACATGGTATAGGTATAAGGTCATTATATAAATCGTCTGCTTAATCTCCAAGCCATAGAGGTCTGATTATGAAACCGGTTCTGTTTTTTTTGATTGTTTGTCTTACTTTTCTCGGAGCATGCAGCCCTGAGAAGGTATCCGTCAACAAAGAAGTAACTGCCAACAAAGAAGCAACGTTGGGTGAACAAAAAATTGCATTGGGTAAGCAGGTTTATGAGGCTAACTGCGCAGGCTGCCATGATGCCGGTGTGGCAGGAGCGCCTAAACCTGGAGATAAAGCAGCATGGAGTGAAAGAATTGCCCAGGGGGGGATGGATATGATCGTAAAGAAATCTATTGAGGGATATGATGGGAAAGCCGGAATGATGCCTCCAAAAGGTGGCAATGCAACCCTTGAAGACGGAGAGGTCATGAATGCTGTTATTTACATGACCCGGAAACTCTAAATGATCCCGAAGCCCTGGTGCTTGCCTGACTACGATGAACTGAACGATATAACAAGCAAAAATTAAAAGTTACCATGAATACAGCCCACGAAGTCAGTCCCACGAAAGCCCTTGCTATGATTAAAAAAGGCGCACTGCTTGTCGATGTACGTCAACCCAGAGAAGTTGCAAAAAAATCATTTGATGTTTCCGAAATCCTCCTGATTCCAGTACGCGAGTTACAAAAGCGGTTTCATGAAATACCTGTTGACCGTAAGGTGATTATTGCCTGTCATGTTGGAAATCGAGGCTTGATGGCCACCCGTTTTCTTGTGAATCAGGGATACAGCAAAGCTGTCAATATGCAGCAGGGGATTGTTCGCTGGGAAAAGGAAGGGCTTCCAGTCAAAAGTGAGCTGAAACCAACATCCGGATCATGGCTGATGCAGATGTTAAAAAAAATCGGAGGCTAAGTTACAGCGAGCCAGATGTAGCCATCGCTCAAGCGGCGTTTAGTTTTGATGGATCAGGTATTTTTAATGAGCGCATACATGACACTATCGGTGAACTGACCGTCTTTGAATACACTCCGTTTCATAACTCCTTCTCGAATAAATCCTGCTTTTTCAAGCACATGCATAGAAGAAGGATTCCATGCGAACACAGGTGCTTCAAGCCTTTCGAACAACGAATCAGAGAGTGCATGAGCGGCCATTCCGCGGGCAGCTGCGGTGGCTATGCCTTTGCCCCAGTGTGCTTCACCAAGCCAGTAACCGAAATGGCCGGTATGGCGAGCGATGCCCTCACCGGCAATAATCCCGATCCCACCTGCGGCTGAACCGTCAATAGCAATGGCAAGATGAATACTTGGTGCAGCTTTATTCGCAAAGGTTATCCAGAACTCTGCGTCAGCCTGAGTGTAGGTTGCTCCTTTAGTATAACACCATGCAATAAATACCAACACATCTGATAGTTTTTTTTAAGCGTCAAACATACTGAAAATATATACATTGATACTTGATGTCTGATGTATAGGAGCCTGTTAGATTCAGAGTAAATAGTGACCTGCCGGTAAAGAAAATATTGAGTCATTCGATCTTCAACTCTACAAACTTCCGGGTATTTACATAAACGTGATCTTCACCTTCAGGTATAGATCAGTACCCTACAACCCTATTTGGTTTCGATTGTTTTTCTTACGTTAACTCCATGAATCTATTAAAACGTAAAAAAGGAAGTCCCAGCCGGAGGATTCAGGCCTACTTCTATACTATTTTTAAGCGTAGCAGGTATTTCAAAGGGAATGCCAGTCAGATGTATCGCCTGACGCTCGATTATCTTCTTGTTCAGCTCAACCTCAATCAGGACATTCCTTTCCTTTTTGTTGCAGTTATTGTCGGGCTTATGACGGGCTATGTGGCGGTTATATTTCACGATGCCATCAAGATACTTAGCTCTTTCTGTTTTACTGGCCTTCACTCATTTGGAAAAGCCAGGATTATAGACAAATACTGGTCATTTATTCTCCCATTGATTCCTGCTTTGGGAGGTCTGCTTGTTGGGCTCTACAATGCTTTTGTCGTGAAAGCCCGGCCTGGACATGGCTTAGCATCTGTGATCAAGGCTGTTGCACAGAATGATGGGGTTATTGAAAAGAAATTATGGTTCCATAAAAGTTTAACCTCGGTGTTGAGTATCGGCACTGGCGGTGGCGGCGGACGTGAAGCCCCGATTGTCCAGGTTGGTGCTGCAATCGGGTCAACCGTTGCACAATTATTACGATTTTCAGCTACTCGAACAAGAACGTTGCTCGGATGCGGAGCAGCAGCAGGCCTTGCAGCCGTTTTCAATGCCCCAATCGGAGGTGTGATGTTTGCCATTGAGGTTCTCCTGGGGGATTTCAGTGTTAAAACCTTCAGCCCCATTGTGGTTGCTGCTGTTATTGGAACGGTAATGTCCAGAAGTTATCTCGGCAGTTCACCTACCTTTAATGTTCCTGAATACTCACTTGTGTCGAATACCGAGCTGCTTTTCTATTGTATTCTCGGCATTCTTGCCGGTCTTTCAGCTGTCATGTTTATCAAGATTTACTATACAATAGAAGAGTGGTTCCAGAGGATGGAAAAACGATGGAAGATCCCTGTATGGGCCATGCCGGCTATCGGTGGTTTAATGAGCGGAGTGATCTGCATGTGGCTGCCCGAACTCTATGGATTTTCATACGAGGCAATCAATAATGCTGTTCGTGGCAATGAAGGTTGGCACAATATGATCGGTATCTATTTTTTCAAACCGGTTGTTGCTGCTCTGACTGTTGGTTCTGGTGGATCAGGCGGCATGTTTGCCCCTGCGATGAAAATGGGAGCCATGCTTGGCGGTATGTTCGGAAAAATTGTTCACATGGTTTTTCCCAAAATCACGGCGACCTCAGGAGCTTA
>CAIVSG010000073.1 GCA_903908555.1 uncultured Chlorobiaceae bacterium
CACCGATGCCGAACCAACAGATTGAGATAGCTTTTCATCAAGCAGTTTCGTCGGATATCCTGTGTCAAGATCCGTATTGCAAACATACCATTTCACAAGCGGTGAAGTGTTTGCAAGACGGAACCATAGCGACTGCCAAAGCAGCAAATCGCTGAAACCGAATTTCTTACCAACTTCTAAAAGCAGTGTTGTGGTTATAGCAGTTGAATCTCCAATTAACCCTGCTTCACGGAACCACGTCACGGCAGATGGAACCATTCTGTTACCTAACGTAGCTGTCTGACGGAAATTTTCGCTCTCGTTCGCCAGAACTTGAATCCATTCTGGTTTCAGACCAAAAGTCATGTATTTGTTGATACCACTGATGTTCATCGTTTTTGCTCCTGCATATCGTTTTGAGTAATACCGCCAACAACCCTCGCCAGGAGCATAACACCTCATGCAATGGATGCACGCACCTTCATCAATAAAGATTTTTACCTTGCCGCTACCGCGATCTTTCTCCAAGTGCAATGCGCCTGTAGGGCATTCCGCCTCGCAAACATTGCATCCTATGCAGGCAATAGTCTTATGAACAGCGTATGCCAGCCACTTGGAAATGGACTTATCGGTTTTTCCGCTTATCCAGACACATTGCAGCAAACATCTATCGCCGTCTTTGCGAAATGACAAATCAGCGCCTTCAATTTTTCCAATAGCCTTGAGCCATTCCTTTAAATCTTGTTCTGCTTCTACTGGGAATTCACAAATCACACGGTCACTTTTGCGGTCTACACCAGGTGTAATAATGACTTCTTTCAAAGATACGCCGCTTTTCCGCGCATACCATCCGCCTTCATAAACGAACGCATCTGCGTCTTCCTCACTAGTAAACTCGCGGTCAATCGAATGACGGACCATAGCAGCAAAAGGCGCGACCTCATCGGTGTAATTCATTCGGATCAGATCATTCTGCCGGTGTGTTGACATCGGACACAACAGGCATCCGACACGAGGTAGCCCTTTTCGGTACGCTTCGTTCAAAATCAGATTATGCTCAAAAATGTAAAGCCACAACTCGTGGGCTGACCACGCCAAAATCGGCATGGCATTCACCTGCGACTGACTTTTCAAGCCCTCTCCAATATCGTCGTATTCCGAACGCCGTTGACTCTCTTCGCCACGAACACCGACAAATACCAGTGTTTTGATTGAACTTTTGCCGAGCCGTTCCTTTAGAGCTAAAATCGCAGGAGTGCTCTTGAAGACGGAACAGCACCAACGCAACGCTTGTGATGGTGGACCGAAGAGTTGCCAGTTATCTAATGCAGAAGTCTTGGCGGTAACCTTCAAAAACGTACGACCTTCGTAACGACTTTGAATTTCTTCCCATACGCTGTAGGTATCCGGCAGTTCCATATCCGTATCGCTGAAAATAACCGGTATATCTAAAGGCAGAACCTTGTGGCAAAGGTCGAGCAAAACCACAGAGTCTTTGCCACCGCTGAAACCGATATAGACAGCCTCGCATTTTTCCGCGTAGGCATCGTACATCTCCTTTATGCGCTTAAGTGTATCTGCCACCAGCGCGGCCATGATGGCACGGTTTTCGCCCACCAATAACCCGACATCAACTGGAGACAGCTTCAATTTTCTTCGTGATTTCGCTTCTTCGTGCGAATATTCGTGTTCGCACAGGACCCCCTTCCATTCGATGTCCAGCGGCTTACCGTATTGTTTCTTATTGAGTCTTGCGATTTCTTCGCCGCGATAAAGATACACGTTCTGCTTTGCCCAGAGGAGCGGGCGCCGCTCTGCCGAATCGAACGCTAACCTTGCATCTAATCCTGTGAGCATCAGTTCCTTTGCAAAGACCGGACGAATTTCGCTCGCCACGAACTTTCCTGTCTGCGTTGTCAGACTATACCTCCCCGTGCGCTTGTCCCACTCGTAACTATACATTCGTGCCTTTCTCCGGCACGATGCCGTTCAGTTTGCCGACCTTAAAAAATAAGCGGTAGTTTGAATTCATGTTTTTCAATTAAGAAACAGTATATATATACGTCAAAGCAATCTGTTGCACCCGTTCTCCTTTATTATAAAGCGTCGCACCCACTCTGTGACACGAGTATTAGTCCCATCTCTTCTAAGCGCACACCAAGTCGCTCCCGTAATCGCCCGCCCATAGAATCCGATGATTCCGAATTCCACCTCTTGTATTTCAGAGAATGGTAATATTTTTGCTGCCTAATATTCGGAGTTATTGTTCGCTCGTTTGAGTCGCAAACGTCGATCCCACAATATTTCGCACTCGTAGCTAAAATAGCGAAAACCATTTCCAGAAAACACGCCTAACAAGTGATTCGCCAATGTCGAAATCGCCCATGTTTTTCTATCATATTCCACTTGATTGGAGTCATCCAGCACAGTGCAGGTAATATGACTATCCTTTGTAAAAACCAATTCCGCGCCAACTGGCACACCAAGGTTACTGAAGCGAGTATTCGAACTTCGCATACGCCTGCCTGACACAGACAAATCATTTGTTCTTACGTTGGTTATCTTCATATTCGAAAAGACATCGTTCCCACCCTTATAGTGATTCGTGCAGACGCGCATGAAAATGGCGTTATCAAGCAGGGCATACTCCTCGCGAAAACGGGTACGGTAGAACAAATTCAAAGCGAACCCGAGTTTTGGTGCGGTTACTTTCTCATCCAGTTCAACAAGTGTATCGACGAGGATTGTCAGTTTCTCCGAAAAATCCTCCGGCAGAGTAATCGACTCAGTACTGCACCAACAGAGCACTCCACCGACTTCCACTTCATGGACTTCAGGCAGGAAGTGCATGCGGATGCACGCCAAAGCCTCTTCAGTTAGGTGCGGTATCGCCTGTTCGATTTCATTAAAGGGCAACACACCATCAGCAGCTTCAAGCCATCCGGCAATCGTTTCCGAGATTGCCAACAGATAATCATCTATAAGAAGCGGGGACCTGGAGCAGAAATGACCTCTTTTTCCCCATAAAGTGACAGTAAAACCCAAATGCCTCAAAAAAGCTGCGCAATCCTCTATTGTAGCAATATGTTGGAAAACCCCGCAAAAACCTTTAAACAAAAGTTCAACCGAAAAGCAACCGTGTTCATTTAACCATGCCATCGCCTGCTCTTCGAACTCAAACTGGGTCTCGTCGTCCAAAATCATTTCGCTGGAAAACCAGAGACCATTCCCCAATTGGAACATCGCTTCTTTCAGGTCATCAACCTGCCAATCCTTAAACGGAACTTTCTGCCGCAACAACCGCAACGCCATCGGATCGAACGATACGCCATTAGGACATTCCCGCGCCAATACTGCCAAAAGATCAGCAGTCGTCATTTCGCCCTCCATTCATGGGTCAGACCGCATGGCGCCAGACCATGCAAATCAGCAAGGGTATCTCTTCGATTCCGTAACATAGAAAAAATCTCTACGAGCCCCCGGGGCGATTATTGGATAATGTCGCAAAACCGGATAGAAATACACTTCAGTCCAGTTCCAGGATAAGTTGACTCTGCGAATTTCAAGGCCTCTTGTCGCTTAAAGAGCATTAAGCATAAATCGGCGGCTTCTGCCCCGGCTTATTATGTTGCTAATATAGCCTAATTCTATAATTTGCTTGGCGACATAAATTCAAAACTGCGAGGAAAAATAAGTGCGGGGGGTAGACAAAAAATGTCCGCTTAGCAATGGCTTTCTGGGTCAACCCTGAGTGCCGGCTTGACAGATTCAGCTTCCAAATAAGGGTATAGGCAGAAGCCAAAGCCTCGTATTCCTTCCGGAATTCCTAATCCTTTTTCGTGGTCAGTAGCACGATTTTGCCGTCTCAAAAAACCTTCGTTTAATAAGACAGCATTTTGCTGCTGAAGAGCAAGTCTAAGAAGCGGTGATGAGTATCAGATATTTTTAAATCCTTTTTTTACCTTATAGCTAATCAGTCCGGCAGTAACAGGAGCCAACCCTTAAAGTTATGGATGCATATCAAGTAGGGAAACTTTTTCCCCATGAAGAGTACTGTACTGGCCGGGAAATGAATGTTGCGATACCGACAGAAGGTTTTTTCCATATCCTGATGTCACTCAAAAAGATTTCGCGCAAAGAAAGAAAACTGTTTACAAGAGGTACAATCACCGCGTCACTCTTTGAACAGCGCGATATTCCTTTTCTGGTCGTGGATTTCGGAGAGAATTTCAGTATTGATATCTCGTTTGATATCTCAAAATTTGATGATGAAACCCGCAGAGTCTGGTTGGCATCAGAAACAAATGCAATTGCAATCTTTCTTGTGGAAGCAACAACAGGTATACTTGAAGGCATCCGCCTCATTGGCGTAGGGTTTGCTCCCGAGTTGCGTGCAATCTGTGCCAGGCAAAAAGGTCAGAAGGGAATAGAACAGCGTGTTCTCCTCATTCATTCAGCCTTTACAACAAAGGATATGGTCCGGCATGCTATCGCAAAAACAGTTTTCAAACAGGATTCTTAGCTTTCCATTGCCAGCTGAGGAGTCTTCGGGATGAAGCTCGCCCTGAATGAAGAGCTTATCAAGCACCCTGAAGTCACATTCTACGCCAGGGTAAGAGGCCATTCAATGAAAGATGCCGGTATTCAGGATGGCGAACTTACATTGAAGCGCCTTGCCGTGGAGAAAGACGGCATTTATCTCATGCCTGCCAATGATGAATTCAAGCCGATCAAGATTACCGAGGAGAATGATTTTCTGGTGTGGGGCGTCGTTGCCTATGTGGTGCACAAGGTACGGTAATTCACTTTGAAGATTCTACAAGCATTGTTGATAATACTCCTTCTATGTGCGGTCGATTCGTCTTCTTTGAGCTAAATGATTTCATCAAGCAGCTCCACCAGTACGAACTCCCATTTGTTGAGGAGCAGGAGATTGACTTTTCAGCAAACTACAACATTGCCCCCGATACCGATATTGTGGTTCTCCTGGGAGATCAGAGCAAGTATACCCTCACGCTTGCACACTGGGGCGTTATCCCGCACTGGGCAAAGGCAATGCCGAAAGTTCGCCCAATAAATGCACGCGCCGAAACCCTTGCCATAAAGCCATATTTTCGCCACATGCTGCACAGAACGCACTGCATCATCCCTGCCAGCGGTTTCTATGAATGGAAGCAAACAACTCAGAGCAAAAAGCAGCCTTACTACATTCATAGGGCTGACGGCAAACCCATGGCTTTCGCAGGATTGTGGGATATCTGGAAATCGGATGCCAGTGCAGCACCTGTTGTTTCGTGTACGATTATCACCACCAATGCCAACAGCGAAATGAAATTCGTTCATGATCGAATGCCGGTTATTCTTGATCCGGAACACTGGAAAGAGTGGCTCGATGCCGGCTTGCCCGGAGCGGGGGAGCTGCTGCTGCCATCAAAAGACGGTGCACTTGCTCTCTATCCGGTATCAACGAAAGTCAACAACCCAAAGAACAGCCAGCACGACTGCATTGATCCTTTCAACGAAAGCTATGAGACGGGAGAGCTGTTCATAAATACCTAAACTGAGCTATTCGAAAAACCCCAGCCAAGGACAGAAATTGGTCGAGTGAATAAACAGAAAGCGCAGCCGGGGCTGCGCTTTCTGTTTTGAATTGCTTCTTCAGTAAAATATTCAAGCGTTATGCCGTCTACCTTAAGCTCCTCATAATCAAGCGGGATTTATTTGACCTTGGCAAGGTTTTCCAGTGTTTTTTTGCCTGCGTTTTTGAGTGTTGCATCTTTGTCGATATTGGCGGAGGATATCAGGATGTAGTAGCCATCTTTGAATAGGTGAAGGCCACCTATAGCTATGAATGCTTCATTGCCGAACTCTTTGACATCTGTTTTTGAGGTGCCAATCAATTTTTTTGTCTCACGGTACACTGTTTCGGAGCCAACTCCGGTCGGGGGCATAAAGGAGTCCTGTGTAAGCGATATTTGAAGATACTTTTTCGATGACGTATTCACCGGTTTGTAAAAGCAGATTTTTTGGCCGACGGCCTTTGTTTCTCTTTTTTCTCCCTTTTCTACAGCTTCTCCAAGGATCTCTGCAGCCTCATTTTGATTGATGAGAAGCTCAGGCTCGAGGATTTTCCCTTTTGTTACACTTGCTTGTGCAGGAGGGGTTACGTTGTCTTTCGGTTTGTCATTAGCGTTGCAGGCTCCAAGGGTAAGCGTAACGCTTAGTAACAGAATGAATCCTTTTCCGTTTTTCATCGTATGAATCTGGTTAGTTTGTTTCGAGTTCGGATGTTGAAAAACAAAAAAGCGCAGCCGAGGCTGCGCTTTGTAATTGAATTGCTTCTTCAGGATGTAAGCGGGGCTTAATCGTCTTCGTTTGAGCGAAGGTTTTCAAGAACGCCGAAATCCTCAAGTGTGGTGACGTCTCCCTTGATCTCATTGCTTGTGGCAAGTTCGCGAAGGAGGCGGCGCATGATTTTTCCGCTGCGGGTTTTCGGCAAGCCTTTTGCCCATCTGATTTCATCAGGTTTTGCAATAGGTCCGATCTCTTTTGCAACGTGGTTGCGCAGATCTTCACGCATCTTCATGTCGCCTACATATTCATCCTTCAGCGTTACAAAGGCTACAAGAGCATTGCCCTTAAGCTCATCAGGGCGGCTGACAACAGCGGCTTCTGCAACGGCTTCAAAGGATACAAGAGCGCTTTCGACTTCACTGGTGCCAAGGCGGTGACCTGAAACGTTGACGACATCATCAACACGTCCCATAATCCAGATGTATCCGTCCTCATCCTTTCGTGCGCCGTCTCCGGTAAAGTACATGCCTGGGAATTCTGACCAGTAGGTAGATTCGTATCGTTTGTTGTCGCCGTAAATAGTGCGAAGCATTGATGGCCATGGCTGTTTAATAACAAGGTATCCGCCTTCGTTGGCTTTGCACGGGGTTCCATCTTTGTGAACCACGTCAACCGCAATTCCTGGCAGCGGTCGTGTTGCTGTGCCTGGTTTTGTCGGGGTTGCGCCAGGAAGTGGAGAAACCATGATGCCTCCGGTTTCAGTCTGCCACCAGGTATCCACGATAGGACATCTTTCCTGTCCTACAACCTTGTGATACCACATCCATGCTTCGGGGTTGATTGGTTCTCCAACCGTTCCGAGCAGGCGGAGCGAGCTGAGGTTGTGTTTTGTAACCCATTCGTTTCCTGCGCGTATAAATGCGCGGATTGCGGTAGGGGCAGTATAGAGGATGGTGACCTTGTGGCGGTTGATAATATCCCAGAACCTGTCCCACTGAGGGTAGTTTGGAGCACCTTCGTACATAAGAAGTGTTGCGCCGTTAAGCAGAGGACCGTAGACCATGTAGCTGTGTCCGGTAATCCAGCCTACATCTGCTGTACACCAGTAGATGTCTTCATCCTTGATATCGAAAACGTATTTGAACGAGCTCGCTGCATGAACCATATAGCCGGCAGTGGTATGCAGGATACCTTTCGGTTTTCCTGTTGAACCGCTGGTATAGAGTACGAAAAGCGGATGTTCTGAATCTACCTCGACCGGATCACATTCATCAACGGCAAGGCCCATAAGATCATGCCACCAATGGTCCATGCCGTTATGCATGTTGACCTGTTCATCGGTCACTTTCAGAACGATGACACTTCTGATTGACGGGGTATTGACAATCGCTTCATCAACGATAGCCTTCAGGTTGATGGAGCCACCACGGCGTCTTGTACCGTCTGCGCAGATAACCATCTTTGCACGTGAATCATTGACACGCTCGGTAATGGCATGAGCAGAAAATCCGGCAAAAATAACATTGTGTACAGCACCTACGCGTGCACAGGCAAGAACAGCGATGACAAGCTCAGGAACCATGCCCATATAGAGAGCAACGCGGTCTCCCGGCTTAATGCCTGCGATTTTCAGGACATTTGCAAATTTGCTGACCTGACGGTGAAGTTCACCATA
>CAIVSG010000074.1 GCA_903908555.1 uncultured Chlorobiaceae bacterium
ACACCGTTGAGTTGCCGGGTGCCTGAAGGCGCCTTATTCGAGGCTTGAGCCGTGTGCGGTGAAAGTCGCTTGCACGGTTCTTAGGGGACGGTGGTGCAGCAATGCACTGCCGTTACCCGGTGTGTGCTCACTAAGTGCTAATATAGATATCGCCTCAACCGAAGAGGCAAATTATGCGTTATTCCCGAGCAGTGAGGTCAAGTGTGCTGAAAAAAGTCTTGCCGCCTGACGGGCGAATTATCGTTGAGGTAAGCAGAGAACCCGGCATAAATGATGAGATAGTGAAGTAATTGTTGTTTTTATTTGTTCATAGATTTTGATAAAAAATCTGCGACGCGGATGCGACATGAAAATTTTAAAATCCCCGTAACTCTTTTTATATCAATCTTATGTAGCCTCGATATGATATTTACACTGTAGAGGTCAGTGGTTCGAATCCACTATCGTCCACATCACACACACCTAAAGGCCTGCAAAGAAAATACGTTGCGGGCTTTTTTTATTCCCCCTTCACGCCTCTCGCCTGTTCCCTGGGAGCGCCGAGCCCCAGCTCGGCACAAACAACGGATAACGAGCTGAGCATTGCATATCCGGACTTCTTCTGCCTGGAAAAACCTCACGGAAATTCAAGAAGTAATCAGTATTAGAAATTTGTTGAATATTTTGCAGCCAAGATGGCTGGCGGACACCGGTTAAATGATGATCTGGAGTATGGCCCTATAGCCGATGAAGATGAACTGCATCCGACTGTCAGGAACTATGATGATTAATGCTGAGTATGACGTATATTTTACGATAATTTTGGGGATACGTGTTATAAGCAGCGTATGACGTAGGTTATAATTCAAAAATCTGCGCTTTAAGCGGGTTAATCTAATTATTGTTAGTAACCATAAGACTCATCGATGCCAGAAAATGATCATATTCGGGTATTTTTAAAATACTATTGCGAATTGCAGTCGTCACCTGGATATGGTGTATTGTTAACCGGGCTATGGGGCAGTGGCAAGACATGGTTTATTCAAGATTTTTTAAGCAAAACCTATCTAGACCCCAAACGTTACCTTTACGTCAGTCTATATGGAATGCGATCTGTAGAGGATATCGAATCTGAATATTTTCGTCAAATCCATCCAGTTCTATCGTCCAAGGGGGCGCGTTTGTTTGGGAAAATCGTAAAAGGTGTACTCAAAACAAGCATTAACATAGATTTGACTGCCGATGGAAAAGCCGATGGGAGCATCTCCGCCGGAATTCCCTCTGAAAGTTTTTTTGAAAAAATACAGCTTTCTGATGATAAACTTTTAATATTCGATGATTTAGAGCGGTGCTCCATTTCGATTGCTGACTTGTTAGGTTATATAAACCAATACATTGAGCATGGTGGATTCAAGGTGATAATGCTATCAAACGAGTCGGAAATAATTAGTAAACAAGACAATGGCAAAAATCCTGAAAGCCAGGCTTACATTAGAATAAAAGAGAAAGTTATTGGCCGTAGTTTCGAGGTTCTGCCCGAGCTTGATAATGCGTTATCACACTTCTCTGTTGGTCTTCCATCCGAACGCGTTAGGGAGTTAATCAATACTCACTAGGATGTCGTAGCTCGAGCTTACGAAAATTCCATGTTCAAAAATCTTCGAATGCTCCGTCACTCTCTCTGGGACTTCGATCGTCTATGTGCTGGCATTGATCCAGACATCTTGGAGTGTGGGCCATTAATTGCTGATCTGCTCTATCTATTTCTGGCATATTCATTTGAAATCCGAAGCGGAAGCATAAACGTACTTGATCTGGAAAAGTTCTCTAATAGCTCTTCCTTTGCGATGGAGTTCAGCAAGAGCGCAGATGATTCAGATCAAAAATTCCAAAGCATTCGCAAAAAATATCCTTCATTGGAGTTGCATGAGGAGTTGATTCCAATCAATGTCTGGATAACATTTTTTTCAACGGGCTCAATTCCCTCGGAAGACATCAACCTTGCTCTTGATAACAGCAAATATTTTCGTTCTGAAAGCCAGCAACCAACATGGGTAAAGTGCTGGCATAGTTTTGACCTCAGTGATGAGGAGTTTGCAACTGTTTTCGAACAAATGCAGCAAGAGTGGGCACAGAAGCATTACACCAATCCTGGAGAAGTGATGCATATTGCAGGCATGTTTATCGAACATTCGAAGTCAGGCCTCTACGAAAAATCGGTCAATTCTATAGTGAAAGAGGCACAAGCCTATATCGATTGGCTAAAACAAGAAGGTCACATTAAACCGATTAGTGATTGGCAACGAGAGATATTGGACAGCCGAGCCTATGCTGGCCTTGTATTCAATTCATTAGAAGACGACAATTTCAAAGCACTACTCCGATACTTGGATGATCAGCGCAGGAGGGCATTAGAAGAATCCTACCCTGAAGAGGCTGAGTGTCTTCTGTCGCTAGTAAAAACAAACCCTGACCTATTTCTGCATTCGCTAATTCTATCAAACAACAAAGAGAATAGATTTTATAGAACACCTATTCTGAATTACATTGATCGCAATAAATTTATTGCGGCACTAATGGATGCCGAGCCATCTAACAGGCGAACTGTTTCTTACACTTTTGCAGAGCGATACAAGTTCGCTGATATTAATAAAGAGCTACTCTCTGAGTTATCTTGGCTCAAAGAGGTATATGCACTCTTAGAAAAAGAAGTAGAAGATCGCAAAGGAAAAATAAGTGCATTCTCATTGGGGCGATTTATCTTGCCACATTTTTCTGTAGGCATTCAGTTGCTTGAGAAGGTTAAAGTTTGAACTTTTATTTTTGAAAAATGAGCATTTAACCTATTCGTTGGTGAAGCCATTTAGCAACATAAAATTTCGAAACATACATGCGGACTAAAAACCATTTCCGGTAGGGCGCGTAGGCCAACTTACGATGGGCTGCATTGTCTTTATTGATGATCTTGTAGCAGGGCACCATAGCCGATGAAGATGAGTTGTATCAGGCTGTCAGGGACAATGATGATTAATGCTGAGGATGTAAATTTGCTGAAAATGACGTATATCTTCATATGCTCTAACCAATCAGGAACTTATGGAGCTATGGGGTGTAAGCAGCGTTTTTATACCGATCCATATAAGACGCAGGTATTAAAAAGAGAATTATGGTATGAGCGACTGAGAATAAAGAAATTAACGGCTTTTTTATGCTTTTTAATTTGTGGCTTATATTGGTTAGAATTATAAAATCTGCGGTATAGGCGGATCCATCTAATTATTGTTAGGCTTCACTAATTGCAAAGGTAGATGCTTTGGATAAAAAACTTTCAAAGAGATTTATAGAGCTTGAGGAGCAAGCTGAAAGAGTTGCTGCCACTCATAAAACTTCCCATTCCGAAATGTTTGGACGTTCTGACAATGTCGATGCTGATTTATTTTTGGAGTGGAGGGTTAAAGTAAAAAATCTTATTGTAAAAGTTGGCGGTGAGAATTCCGAGCACTATAAAGAGTTCTCAAAAGCAGAAGAAAATAGTTCGTGGAGTGGTAGTTTAACCAAATTCAAAGCACTGAAAGCAGTATTTCTGGCAACAAAAGAAGATTTCGATGGTGGTTATTTATCATCCTACAAAGCTATTGTTCAGGCAGAAGTCTTTGACAACGAACTCGAACAAGCCAACGAGCTATTAAAAAGCGGTTACTATGTTGCTGCAGCTGTAATTGGCGGAGTTGTTTTGGAGACAGCTTTACGAGAACTTTGTGATAGAGAGATTATTCCTCACGGGAAAATGGATAAAATGAACGCGGATCTCACCAAAGCGGGTGTATATAGCAAAATAGTTCAAAAACAAATAACTGTATTTGCTGGCATTAGAAATAGTGCCGCTCACGGGAATAATGAAGAGTTTACTAAAGGTGATGTAGAGCAAATGCTACCTGCAATTGAACAGTTTTTAGCAGCAAACTTAGACTGAGCCTTAAAAGTTTCCAATTGGGGAACTTAGGGGACATCCTGTAAGCGTCGATGAAAATCGGCAAAGAGTAGAGAATGAAAGTTTCTTACATGAAAGGCATAGCCACCCATCATGGCCCCGAGTCATGCCTCGATATTCAGCAATGGTATGGGGAAGCGTTGACAGGGGAAAACACAGGCGCTGTATTGAGTTCCGAAATCACCACAATTCGTAGGCAGACCCTATTGAACGAAGGGAAATGCGACATTAACCATACTGTTATGGCAAGGTATGGTTGGCTACGGCGGAATCATAGGCCAGCTGCATGTGGGAACTTAGGGGACGTTCCTGACTAAGTGTATTTAATTCTTGAAAACAGTACAGTTAATGGTGAACTGCTACTATAAGCTCAAGAAAAACAACCGACCATTATAATGCCGAGAGGAGCAAGATTGGATACGCCGGGAACCCTGCATCATGTGATGGTTAGAGGAATCGAAGGGAAATCGGATTGTTGTGGATGATGATGATCGTCATCTGTTCGTGTCCCGTTTGGGTATTGCTGCCGCAGTAACAGCGTCTCGTTCGTCTCTCGCACTGAGTGTTTGCCAAAGCAAGGATAAGCTCGATTGGCGGCAAGCCGGTTCCTCGTGAACCGCTTGAAGTTCTTGTAGAGGAAATACTATGGCGTCTTCATATCGATGCACAACCGGGTCAGGACCAACGTGATTATGCTTCCGCAAAGTGCACTCAGGTTCCTGTGCAGGCAACCTTCTATACGGGTCGTCGTCGAATCAGCCGGAAGGTAATACTCGGTAACCATACCATTAGGTATGAAAACAATTACAGCGTGCGAGCGTAATCTGATTCTTGATATAAGGGGCGATGCTATGATGTACAGCAAGTTTTTGATATGTTTCGTGTGTTGTGACTAAAAATGCCTGCGTACACAGGCAAGGCTTGAATTGAAGAAAAGAAAAAGGAGAACCATGGCGGTTCAACACATTACGCTTGATATTCCCGAAAAGATACTGCTTGCTGAAAAGACTGATGCACTGGCTTTCGGAAGGGAAATGAGGGTGCTTGCGGCTGTTAAGCTGTTTGAGATGGGACGGCTATCATCCGGTCGTGCCTCAGAACTTGCCGGAATGAGCCGGGTTGAATTTTTAGGCTCTTCGCTGTTTGGAGTGGGTAGTAGTATGAGAAGCGTATATTACTCTACCATTTTGACATAAGACAACTATCCCGATTTTGAAAGATTTTGAACTATTTCAGTTAGCCTTGGGTCTTCAAACACCTTGGTCTGTATC
>CAIVSG010000075.1 GCA_903908555.1 uncultured Chlorobiaceae bacterium
CTCCGAAGCGCAGAAGGGTCTGATTTTATATATTCATAGAATTTCAATGAAGCAAGTGATATGGCAAGATTCAGAGGCTCAATAACAAAAGTATCCCGCAGGTTAGGTATTGCGCTTGCACCAAAGGCGGAAAAATATCTTGAAAGACGTCCATTCCCGCCAGGTCAGCATGGCCAGGGTCGGAAAGGAAAGGTTTCTGAATATGCTCTCCAGTTGAGGGAGAAGCAGAAAATGAAATACCTTTACGGGATTCTTGAGAAGCAATTCAGGAATTATTACAAAAAAGCGGTATCACAAAGAGGTGTTACAGGCGATAACCTTGTCAAACTGCTCGAAAGACGTTTTGATAATGTTGTTTTTCGTGCTGGCTTTGCACCGTCACGCTCAGGAGCCCGTCAGCTTGTTACGCACGGTCATCTTCTGATCAACGGTAAAAAGGTCGATATTCCATCCTATATCGTTTCCCCGTCTGAGGTCATTGAGTTCCGTCAGAGAAGCAAAAACATGGGAGCGGTTACCGACTCTCTCAATAAAGCCCCCGAATCGCGTATTCCTTCATGGATACAGGTTGACAAGGCAAACCAGAAAGCAGTTTTTCTGAGTGTTCCGGAGAGAGTGGAAGTGCAGGAGCCATTCAACGAACAGTTGGTCGTTGAGTTATACTCAAAGTGATTTTAATGAATTCTAAGGTATAAACTACTATGATATACCAGATGCAGATGCCTGCAAAAATAGAGGTTGACGAAGCTTCCCATACGGATCGTTTCGGCAGGTTCATTGCCCAGCCGCTTGAACGCGGTTATGGTGTGACCCTCGGAAACGTTATGAGAAGAGTTCTTCTTGCCTCACTTCCGGGAACTGCAATAACAGGGATTAAAATTGACGGTGTTTTTCATGAGTTCGCTGCCATTGACGGTGTTCGTGAAGATGTACCTGAGATCGTCTTGAACCTCAAAAAAGTTCGTTTCAAGTCTACGTGTAAAAGAAACTGCAAGACCTCTCTTACGCTTGTTGGTCCAATGGATTTTACTGCAGGCGATATTCTTGCTCAGGAAGGCGAGTTTGAGGTGTTGAACAAAGAGATGCATGTCGCTACAATAAATGCCGGAGCGACAGTCAAAATTGATCTTTACATTGGAAGAGGCCGTGGCTACATGCCGGCAGAAGATAACAGGCCTGAAGGAATGCCGATAGGTTATATTGCTGTCGATGCCATTTATACACCGATCAGGAATGTGAAGTTTACGGTAGAAAATACCCGTGTTGGTCAGCGGACTGATTATGAAAAAATGATTCTTGACGTAGAGACTGACGGTTCAGTCACTCCTGATGACTCAATCAGTCTTGCCGGAAAAATCATCACTGATCATGTGACCTTTTTTGCCAATTTCTCTCCAACTGAAGAGGAGTTTACTGAGGAAGAGTTCAAGCAGCAGGATGATGAGTTTGAGACAATGCGCAGGCTCTTTCATACAAAAATCGAAGATCTCGACCTCTCTGTCCGTTCGCATAACTGCCTCAGACTTGCAGAAATTGACACGATCGGTGAACTCGTATCCCACAAGGAGGACGAACTGCTTAACTACAAGAATTTTGGCAAGAAGTCGCTCACGGAGTTGAAGGAACAGCTTGAAAAGTTTGACCTGAAGTTTGGTATGGACATTACCAAGTATCAGATGAAATGATAAAATCGTAACCGTTTTTTTGAATTATTGAGATCAGGAAATAGACATGCGTAAAGTTAAGCCGGTAAGCAAACTCGGAAGAACCGCAGCCCATAGAAAGGCGACGCTCAGCAACCTGTCAACAAAACTGCTTGTCTACAAGC
>CAIVSG010000076.1 GCA_903908555.1 uncultured Chlorobiaceae bacterium
ATTAACTGGACTTTTCCGAAAAATAAAGTTCATCAATGTAAATTATTCCACTTAATTCTACAAATTATACCTTATATCTAATCAGGAATTCCAAGAGGGTCCTGATCAACTTTTATTACCCAGACTGTATTTGTTCTTATGAAGCCTTTAATTGCTCTGGTTGGCCGCCCAAACGTCGGCAAGTCAACCTTATTTAACAGAATTCTGCGCCAGAAAAGCGCCATAGTCGACAGCACTCCCGGTGTAACACGAGACCGGCACATATCGGAAGGTGAGTGGCAGGGCAAAGAGTTCCAGCTGATGGATACAGGCGGCTACAATGCCGATGCAGACATCATCAGTATGGCGATGCTTGAGCAGACGATGATGGCCATCCGCGAAGCTGATATTGTCATATTTCTGACCGATGCGCGCGCAGGCCTTTCTTATGAAGATCTTGAACTTGCAAGACTGCTCCAGCGGACATTCAATCACAAACAGCTTTTTTTTGCGGTCAACAAGGTTGAAACCCCGCAACTTACCCTGGATGCCGAGTCATTTATCAGCACCGGGTTCACGAAGCCTTACTTTATATCCGCAAAAGATGGCAGCGGCGTTGCCGATATGCTGGATGACATTCTTGAGGCGCTCCCTTTGCTGGAAAAAAATGCCGGTGAAGAAGACACGGCAATCAAGCTTGCTGTTGTTGGAAGACCAAATGTCGGGAAATCGAGTTTTGTCAATGCCCTTCTTGGTTCAAACCGCCTGATTGTATCGAATATCCCCGGGACAACCCGGGACGCTATCGACAGCCGCTTCGGCCGGAAGCAGCAGGATTTCGTTTTGATTGACACAGCCGGATTGAGAAAACGAACAAAAATTGATGCCGGGATAGAGTATTACAGCTCACTGAGAACTGAAAAAGCCATTGAGCGCTGTGAAGTTGCACTGGTGATGCTGGATGCGGCACCGGGCATCGAAAAACAGGATATGAGAATTATCAATATGGCTGTTGAGCGGAAAAAAGGAGCGCTTCTTCTCATAAACAAATGGGACCTGATCGAAAAGGATTCTAAAACAAGCAAGATTTATGAGGAGAACCTGCGACTAAATATGGGAAACCTATCCTACGTTCCGGTTCTCTTTATTTCAGCACTGACCAAAAAAAATCTATACAGGGCTATTGACACCGCCAAAGAGATCAGCGAGAACAGGTCACGGAAAATCACCACCAGCGTTCTCAACAAATTCCTTGAGGAGGCACTTTCACAAACGCATGTCTCTACAAAATCGGGTAAAGAGCTGAAAATCAAGTACATGACACAAATCAATGCGGCCTGGCCGGTATTTGCGTTTTTCTGCAATGACCCCCTGCTTGTCCAGAACAATTTCAGAAAGTTTCTAGAGAATAAACTGCGCGAACATTTCAGTCTGGAGGGTGTGCCGATTTCGATGCGTTTTATGCAGAAATAGGGCACGAGATTGAAACAAGACCGTCATTTTTACAGCAACAACAAAATCATTGAATCGTATGTCGACAGTAACGGAAGCGCATATCATAGCAGCGCTGAGCTCCGTTCAGGAGCCTGACCTGAAAAAAGATCTTGTCACTCTCTGCATGATAGAGGATATCGGTATAGACAGCAGCAATAATGTATCGTTTACCGTCGTACTCACCACGCCTGCATGTCCGATGAAAGAGCAGATCAAACAGTCATGTATTGACGCAATCAGAAGAGATGTGCCTGAGGCTGCCGGCGTAGAGGTTACCATGAGTTCAAAAGTAACCTCATCATGCGGTCACCATCACTGCAATCATGAGCGTCCGCTGAAAGAGGTAAAAAATATTATTGCGGTAGCATCAGGAAAAGGCGGAGTTGGAAAATCGACTTTTGCGGTAAACCTTGCCGTGAGTCTTGCAAAAACCGGCGCTACAGTCGGCCTGGTTGATGCCGACCTTTACGGTCCGAGCATTCCAACCATGTTCGGCATGCAGAATAAAAAGCCGGAAATGTCGGGGAAAAATATTGTTCCACTTGAAAAGTATGGTGTAAAACTTATGTCGATCGGGTTTCTCGTTGAACCCGATACCGCACTTATCTGGCGTGGTCCAATGGCTTCGAACGCCATCAAGCAGTTTATCACCGAGGTGGAGTGGAAAGAACTTGATTACCTGATTTTCGATTTTCCTCCGGGTACCGGCGATATTCAGATCACCATTGCCCAGACCATTCCGTTGAGCGGTGCAGTTATTGTTACAACACCGCAGGATGTTGCCTTGGCGGATGTTTCAAAAGCCGTCAGCATGTTCCGCAAGGTCAAAGTGCCTATCCTCGGGCTGGTGGAAAACATGAGTTATTATGAACTTCCGGATGGAACAAAAGATTATATTTTCGGGTACCATGGAGGAGAAATATTTGCCAAAACCAATGGGTTGGACTTTCTGGGAGCAATCCCGATTGACCGGGCTGTAAGAGAAGGTGGCGATAACGGAACTCCTTATGTGCTCGGCAATCCTGATTCAGCAACCACGAATGCAATCGACAGAGCATCAAAGGAGATTGCCCGAAGGGTTTCTATAACGAATGCTGCGACTGCTGAGGAACTATCATAACTTTGATATTGTTTTTTTGCCCGAGAGAGTTAATATTATGTCTCCAAGCAGTGCACTAAACATCATTTTCAATCATTGTAAACCAATTATACCATGAGTACCAGTAAGGATTATCTGCCAAAGAGCGATGCGATTTATGACAGGGTTATTGCCGCACTTGAAACCGTACGACCATACCTTCAGGTTGACGGAGGAGACTGTCAACTGGTGGGAATTTCAAAGGATTTCGTTGTTGATGTGAAATTGCTTGGTGCATGCGGGTCATGCCCGATGAGCACCCTTACGCTGCGTGCAGGAGTTGAGCAGGCTATTAAAAAGGCAAATCCGGAAATTGTACGCGTTGAGTCGGTCTGATTCCCTCATCCATCAAGATTGTTCAATAACAGCTCCAGGGAGTCTTCATCCTGAATGAGGACTTCCCTTGGTCTGCTCCCTTCAGCTTCTAACTGGGGGCGGCAACTACCAAATCTTACCTTCCCAGCACTCGGCACTCATTACTCAGCACTTTTCTTTCCTGCCTTATCTTTACTTTTCCTGAAGGTCGCTTCGGTTTGGAAAACCTCGTCCAGTGTTGGTACAGTAAGAATGGCTTCACCCCAGGCTTCTAATGCCGATTCGGAAGCATTGCTTAACTTCTCCGTTGCCCATGCAGGTAATGCACCAAAGCGACGCTCCAAAAGTCTTTTCAGAAGCTTTGATTCACCTTCTATTCGGCCTTTGGCTATTCCCTGGGTTATTCCCTGAGTTATTCCTTGGGTTATTCCTTTGGCTATGCCGATTCTTTCTATGCTTGTGATGTATTTCATTTTTTTGTGCTCCTCAATTGTTTCCATTTCTTGCCAGATCTTGGTTTCCAACCATACCGGTAATGTCATCATCCAATCGACTACGCTAAACAAGTCTATGACTCGTTGTTTATCCCAATGTCGGTTATAGAGCATTCGTACCAAACTGAGTTTGGCTTCATAGCGCTCTTGATGCTCCTTTCTGGTTTGCCTGGTCAGGATATGTGCTGCTGTAATTAAGCCAAAAGCATTATCCGAAGCAAGAAGTGAAATCAGTGGGCAGTGGGCAGTGGGCAGTGGGCAGTAAAGAAAAAAAAGCCTTCAGTTCCCAATTTCGTCTTTCCCTCATCACGTCTCAACATTCTCTTCCCTGGCAACTGCCCACTGCCAACTGCCGACTCTCATCCGTTCGGCATCCTGCACCACGGCCCGCAGCTCCTGATCGAGAAATACATGTTCCTTTGTCCAATCAATCCCTTCATAAGCATCAGGGAAATAAAACGCCATAAACTCCGGAAAATAGTGTTCAATAGCTTCTTTCCACGGGCTGTCGTAATGATCATTCATGGACTCCATGTGTTTTTGTGCGCTCTCGCTTACAGCTTCTTATGCAACCACAAGTATATTACGTTAATAATATTATATATTTACAATATAATACGCTGTTGCGATTTATTTTCAGGGTAACATTTTGCTGCTTAAAAGGAAGTCGAAGTAGCAGTGATGAGTATCAAATATTTTTAAATCCTTTTTTTACCTTATACCTATTCAGTCCGGCAGTAACAGGAGTCAACCTTCAAAGTTATGGATGCATACAGAGTTGGTCAACTTTTTCCCCATGAAGAGTACTGCACAGGCCGGGAAATGAATGTTGCGATACCGACAGAAGGTTTTTTCCATATCCTGATGTCACTCAAAAAGATTTCGCGCAAAGAACGAAAACTGTTTACAAGAGGGACAATCACCGCGTCACTCTTTGAACAGCGTGATATTCCATTTCTGATCGTGGATTTCGGAGAGAATTTCAGCATTGATATCTCGTTTGATATCTCAAAATTTGATGATGAAACCCGCAGAGTCTGGTTGGCATCAGAAACAAATGCCATTGCACTGTTTCTTGTGGAAGCAACAACAGGCATCATTGAAGGTATGCGCCTTATCGGCGTAGGATTTGCTCCCGAGTTGCGTGCAATCTGTGCCAGGCAAAAAGGCCAAAAGGGCATTGCAGAGCGTGTTCTCCTCATTCACTCAGCGTTTACAACCAAGGATATGGTCCGACATGCAATCGCAAAAACAGTCTTCAAACAGCATTCTTAGCTTTCCAATCATTTACCGGAGAGTTCGAGTGCCTGAAGCTCGATCTTAATGAAGAGCTTATCAAGCACCCTGAAGCCACGTTTTATGCCAGGGTAAGAGGCCATTCAATGAAGGATGCCGGTATTCAGGATGGCGACCTGCTGGTTATTGATAAGGCACAGGAGCCGAAAGATGGCTGCGTTGCTGTCTGCGCCATTGACGGCGAGTTCACGCTGAAGCGCCTTGTAGTGGAGAAAGACGGCATCTATCTCATGCCAGCCAATGCTGAATTCAAGCCGATCAAGATTACCGAGGAGAATGACTTCTTAGTCTGGGGTGTTGTTGCCTATGTGGTGCACAAGGTGCGATAACAACTACCGGAGACACGTTCCATATTTATTCGCTCTTTAATTGTGTATAAACGGCTTTATTTCTACCCTCGCCAAAGAAAAATCCATGGTATTTCGGCATTTGCTTGATTCTATCAGTAACGCGGTTGACATGATCAGTATTGGCCATAATCTTTGCCATAATTTTGGCGTCTGTTTCATTGAGGCGTAATGTCAGGTAATTTGCAACAGCGTTAAAAAGAGACGGATCGAAATCTTTTGCTTCCTGAGAAGCTAAGACAAAAGCAATGCCATATTTGCGGCATTCCTTAGCCATTGTTGGGATAAGTTTTAATTTTGCAGCACGATGTGCTTCATCAAATATGATGGAGTGTGTAATTCTTTCTTGTACACCTCTGATAAACATTTGTTGATAAAGATTATGGAGTACGAAGGTTGCAAATGCTTTTTGTAGCACTTCATTTTGTGTCTGATGGATGCGAATAATTACTGGTTTGTTCCCATCAAGGAGGCTCCTTGTTCCGTCTGTTGACTTGAAAAATCCGTAATCATTAAGTTCATCTAACCTTGTTAAAAGTCCTTTATCAGCCTTGTCGTTTTTTGTAGACGCCCGTAAATAATCATAGAATGCCTGGAACTCTGGTAGCTCGAGAGAAGAGCGCCCCTTTCCATCGTCACACCATCCTTTATCTATATAGCTCTGCTTGAGAGCTTCACGCAATCTCCCGAGTTGGATGTCACCTAAATCCGGAAAAATTGATGCAAATATATCACGAAGCATACTGATGTTATCAACATAGGCCAGTGGGCTATTGCTTACTACTTGTAGAGGGTTAAAACCAAGCCCGGCGTAATCTACAAACTGAATCTCACTACCAAGAATGGCTAAGAGTTTTTCATCAATATCATCATGATAAGAGAAGATTATCGGTGCAATCCCTTTTGCAACCATCTGTCGGCATATAGTAATAAGTGAAGTGGTTTTACCCATACCAGGTAATCCGACGATCATCAAGTGAGGGTTTGTTTTTATGGAAATTTTCCAATCAACCTCTTCTTCACTGGCAGGCTCACAACCTAACAGGACAGACGTTTCCGAGTTGCATCTTGATTTTAAACTCTCTTGCTCAACAGCCAACTCAATGACACTTTTCACAATAATATCATCTTCAGATTTATTTCTTATAGAATTTTCCTGTTCACTACTCTCGGTGGAGTTATGACTTGGTTGATAAGATTCCGCAACAGGGGTTTTGTATTGAGGCGGTACTATATCCTCATTTGATTTTTTTGTGGAACTTACAATACTTTCCTCTCGAAGTGGATGTGGTTGATCAGGCATTTCATTTCCCCCAAAAAGGTAAATATCGGATTGCCCGGGATATGAAACCTTGCTCGTAACATCAGCCGTATATTCTGGGCAGAAAATAAACCCTCTATCAACACTCTCTTGCTCGTTTGCTTCTGGAAAAGGGTAATTCTCTCCTTCTCTAACCATTTTATCGAGTTCCCGATTAATTCGCTGCCAAGCGCTAAGGCTCAAATTGTGCCTGCGCCCTTTAGCTGCATAAAATTTAAGTATACGAGCAAGCCAGCTTCGGCGCACCACTTTTTCTATCGCAGTAGTGTCTCCGCCATATAAACGATCCCATTTATCCCTGGAGCTTTTGAGTTGCCTTGAAATAGCATCCAATATGTCAGTTGAACGAGCAGTCTTCAAATATCTTCTGAACTTTACCTCGACAAATGTAAACTGGAAACAGTTTCCTCTTTTCGGAACAGTAACGTATAGCAGATCCGCACGGCGTTTATCGTCATCTGATGTCTCACTTTCAATTCCGAGCAAATCAGGAACATCATCTATAGGGACAAAAAAGCCTTCCTGTAGCGACAGCCATTGTATATCTTCGCCGGCATCTTTTCGACTCACGGAATGCGTCATAGCGAGAGCAACCATCTCTTGTGGTCGATTACCTGAACCGGACAAACGCATGACAAACCGACCACTTAATGCTTTCAATTCATTTAAAAGGAATAAGCAGTTGCGAGGACTGGCACTTAATCCCATTTCAGCAAGAGTGAGATCAAGAAGCTTTCGTACCTCGTCGAAATTACTTGTTGAAGTAACCATTTGAAGAAATCCTAAATCCTCTCGATCTGGCACACAATCAATGATATACGAATCATAGACCGATGTTTTTTCGCGTGGAGAATCAAAATACTCCACTCCAGCATTTCGGTCTATTGTTATCACCCAATCGCTTAATCGGTGCAATGTTGAAATGGCATCTTCCCGATCAGCATCGATTGTTGTTTGAAGAATAGGCCAGAGGGTTTTCGTCCCTAAGTTATCAGCGGCAAGGAACATCAGAGATAAATGCAGTTTTACGATTCTGTCTGTTATTGCTTTAGAGCCCGGATGTTTCTTTCCCTCTGTTTCGGGCGAGAGATAGGTTTGCCAGACAGGTTCTGTATCACAGCTAAATGACCTGACAAGATTTACAGAAAGTCCGAAAACCTCTGTAGGTGTAGGTTCAAGTTTATCAGGTGATAATGCTATTACACGCGAATCAAATGTGTCAAATGCGATCGATAGGTGTGCTGCAGATTCAGGATGTTCTTTCTCTCTTTTTGACCAATACAATTTCGGAATTGTAACATCACCTGCACGATAACATGGCTCAAGCATCCACCGATCTTCTTCAGATACACTGCCAGCCCCGCTACGTTTCTTCTCGGCAATAGAAAGAAAAAAACGTCCACAAGTTTGATGGTTCTTTTTAGAAGGGAAAAGCTCCAAAGAAAAACTTGTATGTTGTGAAGACTGTTCTTCTTGTTCTCGATCAACGTCTTCAATGAATGTTTGCTGATGATACTTTTTCAGAGCACCACCAAGTGCTCTACCAATGGTCATCCCGTCACCAGCCCTGAGAGCATGAAGAGAGACTCGTTTGTACTCGGGATGCAAAAGAAGGTATCGGCTGATTTCAGTTGCCAGTATATCTGACGTCGTTTTCCCAATGGAGGGCGCTATTTCATCTTTACCACCAGCAAGTACCTTCGCCATTAATGCCACACTGGCTTTTGGTTCCTTATCAGAATCTGATACCATGGCAACGGCGTGAAATCCAAGAGTGTCACCAAATATTAATGATTGCCCATGTTTAAGGCCTGGCATAAATGCGGGGAAATGTGCGCCATCAAGAGTTTTGAGAAGATCAAGTAGTTTTTTTTGTGGCAAATTTTTTTCAAATTTGCATCACACTATTAATTGATCATAGCCACAATGCCATGCAAGTCGCAAAGGGTGAAAAGGGAGTACAATAAGCCCTACTGTCTCACCCGCCAGTGTTTTTACCTCAAGCGTGTTTAGGTGTGCAAGTTCTGGTATTCCACTTTTGAGTTCATTTTGCCAAGCATTCAAATATTCCGTTTCAACATCGTAAAATCCATGAACCATTCCAACAATTCCTTGAGGCTTTTCAGCTAAAACAGCAAGCTTTTTCGCAGCAATCGCTACATTATCTCCTATTGGTGTTACTGATGGGATAAATGCAGGCACTCCTACCGGTGTTCCATCCGCGCGTACAGAGATACTCCATCGACCGACAGCACCATTTTTGCTTCCCCAATCCTCTTCGATCATTCTCAACAGTGACGGGCAATACATTTTTGCATTACAGGTTTTGGAACCCCCTGTCTGGTAGCGGAAGGTTACATACCCTTTTGTATCACGACCATAATTTTTATCATTTTTACATGCTGCTTCGAAATCAGTTTTCTGATCGATCAAAATTGCCCCTTCAACTATTGAACGATAGGCCTTTGCTGTACTTGATTTGATGGAGTCTGGTTTCTCGCCAAACATGAGCAAGAAATCCTCTGTAACTGCCGCTTCTATATGATCATTACTTATTGCTCGTATTCTCACCAATGCTTCAAATTTTGCACCTTCATCGAGGTCAAAATCATCAATCGTAAAGAGACACTTTTGTGGAGTTTTTCCTGTATGTGTAACATTTTTCTCTGCAAGCTCTTCTTCTCCCGAAACAATAGCGACAGCATACTCGACAGCTCCTTTCGCCAATGTGTCAGGTAGTCCATTCCAGCGAACTTCAAGTTTAGACTGGTTTTTTCCAGTCGCATCAGGGTCAAGTATAAATTGTAATCGTTCCTCTCCTTCATCATAAATCAGCCCTGACCACGCAAGAGGTTTGTTTGTTTTGCCCTGCCAGGGGACTACTTCAATTCTCTGTAATGTATCTGAGGGGAAAGGGTAAATGGCGTTTACCCATAGATGTGGATAGAAACTCAACTCATCAACAGACTCTTTAAGGGTAAGCTCGGTACTCTTTCTGGTTATCTTTACAAGATCTTGTTTCTGTTGTGTTGTTGGCTCCTGAAGCATGAGAGCATCAATCTGGGATTCTGCAGTCATTGAGGAGCGAGACTGTAAAAAAAGTCTTTCAACAAGTAAAACCGATGTGTCAAGGTCTTTTATATCTGGCTTGGTATCGAATGCAATTGGCCATAACCCTAATTTTATAAGCGATGTATTAATTGCTTCAGTAGAATTACAGGATGAGTAATAATCGAATTCTAAAAAGGGGGAAATCGTTGAGTGACCACCCAATCGTCTAGCTTTTTTTACAGCTGTTTTGACAAACTCTTTCCATCCATGAGGGATGTTTTTTTGAGCCTCTTTGCTTGATTCTTCAAAAAGGATTTTTTCAGGAATTTCACGGCCAGCATTGTAAATTCCGTCCATTCCTGCCCCATCGGTATTCACATCCACGAGAAGCAATGCTGCTGCTTTCTTGTCTTCTCTTATTTCTACAGCCATATCAGCAGTAATGAGACGATTGTTGGTATCCGCCTCATCCACAACACCGTAACATTTCCATTGTTTGAGTTTAAATGCTGTTGATAAACACAAGCCATGAATAATTTCTTGATCAAAGCAACGCACAAAAGCAATACTTCCATCCTGAGGCTGCCCTAAAAGAGTATCAAATGCCCCGGCAAGTAGCTTGGCTTGTATATCGTTCAACATAATAAGTATAAATTTTATAGCCTGTTATGCCTCATCGATGATCCGAAAGCGAGGGCAAAGCCTTTTCATAGTTTCCGCATCATTTACCCCAACCAATACTCCAAGATCACGGAGTCTCCGCTCAAGAATGCGTTTATTTCGAAGCAACGTCTCTGCGGAAATTTGCATACCAGGTGGAGATTCATCAACATAGAGACCGTACCGGTCTCTAAGAATATGAAGTAGATCAATAAAGGTGAGTGTGTTTTGGCGCTTTCGTTTTGCTGCTTTCCTCAGATGGCGGTGTACGATATAATCGAGCATCGTATTTGTAAGAACTATAGAACGAGCATCCGAGCTTATGGTTTTTCCAGCTGTTTTACGAGATATTTTCCTTTTTTGTGCCATTCCATTAGGCATGTCTATAAGTAGCATGGAATTAACAGCAGTGATATGTTTATAAAAAAGATTTTTTTCCCCCATAAGTTTGCACAACGATTCAGCAAGCCGATCTATTGGATTATCACTACTGCGTAATAATTCTTGTAAATCAGGCTCGATTCCGTCATTTTCTTCCAACGCATCAGCAATACCGAAACACGTTTCCTCAAGATCTTTGAGTAGTGGTTCTGAACCCGAATGTATATTTTTATACATTGATCCCAATAAATTTATGAATTCAGTAGAATCTGGGGTTACGCTGGGAATCAATTCACGCAATTGCCTATCTTTGCGGATTTTTGTTTCAATTATTCCCATACTCATTAATATATTTGGCAATCGTTTAAGCTGCCGTATAAGTTGCGACATTGACTGTTCTGCCAACATCCGCAATTCTTTATCATTACCTGTTGAGCAGTCAACAAAAAATGGCCAGGAACATTGTTCGTCATGGGTCGGTAATTTTCCTGTTTTTTTCCAAACCGTCAGCATATTGAAGGTTGAAAAATAGATATTGGACAAACCTAGTGAAAGGCATGATTCCAACATCTGTAAAAATGACTGGCGTGAGATGGTAGTGCCATATATTTGAACAAAAACGTTAAAGTCTTCCTTGAGTGCATCCATTGCCTGTATTGCTATAGGCCATCGATTTTTAATTTCTCCTCCAGTTCCACTTCTTGCTTTATAAGGCGCTTCACCACACCCTTGTGCAAGTCTAATAGTCAACAATTGATCAATACCTACACTCAGATGATTCTCGTTAAAATGATCCGACTGTAAATCGCTTTTTTTATCTCCAGCAATCACCATGCCATTACCAAATAAAGAGAGCAATATGTTCTCCCCGTCAAAACCACAACCTACACCAAAATAATTTTTCCTTAAACTGCGCTGGATACATTCTCCTTCCTCTTGATGTAGTAGCAGTGCTACCAACATTTCTGGAACAAAACGTAAATTGACAACATCATCCGGCAAATCAATCCAACTGGCCAAATAATGGGTAGGAAAAGCTCTTTGGACTTTTTCATCTCTTCCTGGTAGGTGATTCTTGTTTTCTAAACAAGATGAAAGGAGCATATCACCAAGAATAGCTTTTGTTGCGTCATTGTTAAACCCTTCAAATTCTTGCTTATTACAAAGAATTGATAAAATGCCGTTTATTGTTGCAATGGCGTTCTTATCTTGGTGATTACCATAGGTTTCTATAAACTTTCCCTTTCCTCTTCGATGACCCCAGCGAAACATATAAAGGACAGCAGGTAACAGACTTCCAATATCAAATCACTGAATTGTAAAAGGAATCGCAGGGTCATAATTTGCTGACCAGAGCTTATGTACAGTTGGAACTGTTAGAACAGATTCAAAGACCTCTTTGGCATTCATACCACATCCTCCTTTGTCTGCGGTATGCAGTAAATTTTTTGAATTTCATTAACTATCTTGATTCCAACGCGAAAAATTTTTTCATCTTCGATTGGATTCCATGCATATAGCTCCCTACTATCTTCTTGTGCCAATCGTTGAGTAAATATTGCTAGATTTGCAAAAATATCTTCTGACGCTGCATCAGATAGCTGCATACCATCTTTAAGCTCTAAAAGAATATGAAATAGTTCAGCCCCCATCCTTAAACTTTCTTCCTCTCCATCTTTGTACTGGTACATTAACTCTATATGAGTATGCAATGTTTCAAGTCCTTTATGTGAGTTTGGCAAGTGTGCCTTTAATGAGAACAGTGAAATAGGTTTTTTAATCCATAACGCGCTTTCTGTTGGGGTTCTGGGTATTACTTTTATAGGAACATCATCGCTTTCGAATGCAAGTCCGGGGAGTTGCTCGAGGCTTGCTATGCCCTTGCACAAATCAAGCATTAATTCCTTTTGTTCACTCTCAATCATAATCGGTAATAGCCGAAATCTCTCCAAATTTTTGCCATGAGAGAGCCTAATAAGAGTAGAATCTCCAGATATATTCAACATTGCATTTTTATCCCACTCGAAATATGCTCTTCTTCTGGAGCTTTCAAGCTCAAGACTCGGGTATTGTTCTGCCCCTATTCCGATTGACTCCCCATGACCAAGGAGATAACGATCAATTTTGGGATGGGATTCGAGAGCAGGGTCGAGATAAACTAATTCACGGAGTAGATCCCCTTGTCTTCCTGGGGACAAGGGATTAAATGCTCTATCATAATAGTGGCCACCAGTCAGTTCCGGGTTTTCATGAAGATCCTCGCAACAATATTGCCCAAAGAATATATAACTGGTTGCTGCACGCAGTTCCCTTGCTGTTATATGAATCTCACCGCGTTGGTGCACTGCTTGCAACGCCTCAATAAATTGACTTCTAACAATAGTACCTTTTTCAGTATCACACAGTAGACTAACTGATTCAAATGCGGAACATCTTGATGCCGAAGTGCATGAAATGCATTTTGCCCATAGTGCTTGAGATTCATCGCCTAGGAATTTAGCGAGGAGGCTGTCAATAAAAGCTGTCGATATTTCTTTTAATTCTAAATTAATTCCTCCTACAAGTGAACGATTATTAAGGTCTAATAGTCGGAACCTTTGATCAAATTGTGAATTATCACCATCAAGTAGAGCTTTCAGTTGTTCTGTCAATAAGGTCTCATGCTCGTAGTCTTCTATCCATTTTAGCAGTGGTCCACTATTGATAGCAATAAGATGGACTACGTTTTCTGGGGGGTTACATTGATGAAACGGTTCAAAGAAATCATTAAGAAGTTCTGTAGCAGAACGCCCTTGATAAGCAGCGCTTCCATCAAGGTTCGCTTTAATCCTTATGCCGTTTGGCAAAGTATGATCCCATAGGCGTTCTGAAGAATTTTGTCTGGGTAACCCAAGCTTCATTGCTAAATGTTGAAGAAACGCTGTTTTTCCATCTCCAGCATTGCCAAATAATAAAACCAGGCTGACTTTGCGTTCTAAGATTTCATCGTACAAATTCTGATCAAGATTGGTTTCAACGTATGTTGCTATTGCAAATTCCGTATCCAGTCCTCGAGTCTCCCTATTTCCCTTGAGCGATCCAGGGTAAGAAAGCAAGATGTCGTATAAACGCGGGACGATATTGGGCGTCAGATGATCAGCTTGTTGATCAAATGGTATAACTATTCGATTGACTTCAACATTTTCTTCATGGCTGTATAGCTTTTGTAAAAAAGCCTTTGCTTCCATCCCGTTTCTAAATCGCTCTTTAGAGTCAGTATGTGTAGCTTTCTCTATAAAAAGCTTGACTAATGGGAGGTCATCATTTTCGATGCTATCCCAGTTCAAACCATGTGATTTGTTAAACTCGCTGCCATAACGAAATGGCTCACGACTATATAAAACATGAAAAAATGTTGCAGCCATTGCATAGATATCATCCGAAGGGAAAATCGTTTTGTATTGCTGTACACTTGGCGAACTGTAAGAGGCAGTATCAACTCGTGGTTTTGATCCAGCTTCAATGACGGCATCGTAATCAATCAATGTTACATCACCACCAGATATGATTATATTTTTTGGCGTTATGTCTCCATGGACAAGATTGGCACGGTGCAGTGAAGAAAGAGCATCAGCAATATATTCCAACCATCCAAGTACTAGTGATTCATAGGGCGTCTCTCCTAACTCTTCTGCATGTAGGGATACAACTCCAATAAGGTCTGATAGAGGTATACCTGGTACCCACCGCATCAACGCTGAAAAGGTATCTGGGCTCCAATCATGAGCAATTTCGTGTATGACTGAAAGATGTTGGTGTGATGAATAAGGGCGAGCTTTGCGGTATGCATCCAAGGCATAGATTGCTTCTTCTTTATTACTTATGACCTTGGCTACAAAAAGCCCATATTCATGGGAGCCTTCTTTGTCCACTTGCACCACTTTGAATGTTTGCCCAATACCTCCAGAGCCAAGCCGATTAATGATTTTATAAGTTGAATTTTGAAATGTGATAAGATTGTCTTCTTCCCATGTTACAGTCTCATCTTTGATATCAAGTGGTTCTGTCCCAAAAGCAATCTCTTGAAATTCTTCTGCCAGTTGCTGTAGGGATATTCTGCTTTCTGGTTGTTCACAAAGCCCTATGGCTAATATTTTCTGTGCTCGGAGTGATAATGAATTGTCATTTTGAAAAAGCAGTGAAAGCGCAAAGCATAGTGAGTAAGTGTCTGAACGGCTATCAGCAACACTAATGCCTTTTGATCTTATTTCAGGTGCAATGGAATTGACATCATCAATTGATGCAATTGCTGTTGGCGAAATTGTTTGTGCATCGGGCAGTTTTGCAATATGCAGTTCTGTGAAGAGAGGTCGGCCATCGCTTCTGATCCTGATGTTTTGAGCCGTCAAATTACGATGAATAATTGCAGGGTCAAGTGGGTCTTCTGGTTTATGTAGTGTGTCAAGAGCTATGGCGCATTTTACTGCTGTCTTCAGTCGTTGTTCTATTGACCAGTTTAAGTCAGTCGCTTTTTCTGCAAGTGACGGTATCATTGGGTCGACCAATGAATAGAAGCAAAGTTCCCCCGGATATTCAGTCGCGAATTGAAAAGAATCAAGTATTCTCGGCAAATATGGTGATTTTTGTAACCGCTGAATAGTCTCATACTCTCTCCGAGCACGTTCATCAGCGTTTTTTTCTGTCGTTGCCGATAAATCATATAAATGGAGAAAAACACGATCTCTCCTTGTTATATGGATGCCTTTATATACCCGGTGAAAATGATCATCCTTGAGAGAGAGCAGCTCAAGATTAGTTAGTCCGACAAATGTTCTTAAAGCACCGGATAAAGCAATTTTTGTTTTTGGCTCCAGCTCTTTACATATCGCGTTGACAGTTGCGTCATCAAAATCATATTTCTTATCTACATCAAGAATTTCCTTCCAATCAGCAAGAGAATAACATGCGATTCCTCTATACTTCTTAGGTTGAGATGCATTGATTAATTTTGCATCTAATTTTGTTAGAAGGAAGCGCCCTTCTATAAATCCAACATTGAAATATCTTTTAAGCTTACCAGCAACTCGCTTTACCTTTGAGTTAAGTTTTTCAGCTTCCGCCTCAACGATATAGGAGTTTTCTTTTATATAAGCAGCATCCCAATGTTTCACCTCAATAACAGTTACGCCTACAGGTGAAATAAGGAGAATATCGATTTCATCAGAATATCCCTGCTCATGAAACGAGAGCGGAATATTTGTAAGAAATATCCAACGCCCTTCTTTGACATATCCTTGGAGTTTATTCCTTAATTTATCGATTGCGATCCGCTCACTTTCATTGGCTAAGGGGCCGCATGGAATATGCTGAAAGCTGAAATTTGGCATTAATTTCTTTTGAATATGTTGGATTATGAACGAATGCCTACACTACTTTTTACTTGTGTAAGTCTATTGCCAGTTGATAGTTGCCCCATCAGTAGCAAATGCAAAAGTTATTATTGTGCTCTAGGTTGTAAAAAGTGTTTTCATACAAGGACAAGATACTGAGAGAAAACAATGAGGGTAAGTAATTCGTCGGTAGATTATCCGACTAGTAAAAACTATTTACTAAATATCCACACCAAATAAAAGCATAAGGGGGGGCTGTTATAAATTCAATGTGAGCGATGCCGTAATAAAACCGAATAAATAGTGAGGCCTATTGCGGGTGTTGTGGTAACCGTCCGTCCAAGTTTGTTTTTTTCCCAGTATTGCCTTTTGGTCGTGTTTCTAAGAGTTAGTCAACTAATTCCTTAATAATAAAAAAAATCAAATTGCTGTTATATGCAGAGCTTTATAAAAAGGATTAAGCAAGTAAATAGTAAGGGTGGTTCTTTCCGTTGAGAATATCTTCTTTCGGAGTAAATTTAAATCCCGATTGATTAGATGGCATATCCCTCTTTTTTTACGTCTCACATGGTACTATGGGCAATCTTGTGATCTATCGTATGGTTCCCCTATATCTTCAGTTGAGCGAAGAGTTATAATTATATTCTCAAAACTTTCTTTTATTTCGGCGATCACTGCTTGCCCATAGTCAGATAACATAGTAGGCAAGAGTATTGCTTCCAGTTTAAGTTTAAATTCATAAAGAGTTTCCCTATCCTCTCTGATCTTCTCTTCGTGTTTTACATTAGACATAATAAGTCTCTTTAGATTTTGAGTTTTCGACAAAAGCGTCGCAGTCTGTTACCGATTTAGAAAGTATTCCATCAAGTGATAGGACAATAACCATCAAATGCCGTCAAATTCTTTGTAAATCTAATATTCATTTGCTCCTTGCTGTCTGCGCGACTGGCGACCTTTATCTCATGCCTGCCAATGATGAATTCAAGCCAATCAAATTTGCCGAGGAAAACGATTTTCTGGTGTGGGCCGTTGTTGCCTATGCGGTGTTCAAGGAGAGTTAACCGACAATATTATAGCTAATTAGGAGAATTTTGCATAGTTAAAAGGAAATCTGATATAACCGAATATCTTTGCTAATTTCCCATGAGTTGAAAAAAACTATAACGAAAGTGTGTTATGAAAGTAGATAGCTTGAAACTGCGGCTTCAAGAGCTTGTTGGTGAGGTAAACGCCACAAATGCTGGGTGTTTAAAATTCCACCAACAACAAAAAACTGAAGGCAATATGAGCTTTATCGGAGGTAATGGCCGGTTATATGTTCAGCCTTCATCTCTTGGCTATGATATTTCGTTGTCAGGGAAATCTCTTGAAAAAGAAATGTACCCTTTCATGAGAGAGCTATGTGGTAGCGAATGCACTGGTTACAAACAGCCAAATCGGAGTATTGGTAAAAAGGATCAGCCTTTTTGGCGAGTTGAATCCTTCGAGTTAGTAAAAGAAGCGGTTTATCGATATTCGAAGACTATTAAGTAACTCATTACATAGTTTTTGCTTACATCCTTATCGCATGCGGGGAGGAGCGAAGTTATCGATGTGATGGTGTTACTCTAAGTTGCTGGGGTTTCCCCCCCCCCCATCCCCACCATTTCCAGCGCAAATTCATACTCCTTCCCAAACGGCAGCTGCAGCTGCTCCAGATACTCCGGAAACGCCTTCGCCAAGCTCACATAGTAGTAAGCCAGCACCTGATAGCCGCTGAAGCTTTTGCCTGCAATAAGCGGCACGGTATAGCTTTTAGAGATTAAACCCTCATTCATCAAGATTTCTCAATAACAGCTCCAGGGAGTCTTCATCTTGTATGAGGACTTCCCTCGGCCTGCTCCCGTCAGCCTCCCCGACAATCCCGTTGAATTCAAGCTGGTCCATAACCCTTCCCGCACGGCTGAATCCCAGACGCAATCGTCTCTGCAGCATTGAGACACTCGCCTGCTGATGGAGCACAACAAGCCGGGCTGCATCATTAAACATTTCATCCCTGTCATCGTTGTCCTGACTTCCTGATGACTGAAGACCGTTGCCTTTCACTGAATCAGGAACCGGCAGCACATACATGGTTTTCAGCGCCTGCTGTGAACCGATAAAGGAGGTGATCTCTTCGACCTCACCGGAAGAGACATACGGTCCCTGAATACGCATGGCTTTCGGCTGATCGGAAGGCTGATAGAGCATGTCACCGCTGCCGAGCAGCTGTTCGGCTCCATAACCGTCAAGGATAGTGCGTGAATCGACCCCGCTTGCCACCTGGAAAGCAATTCGTGCTGGAAAGTTAGCCTTGATAATACCCGTAATGACATTAACCGAAGGGCGCTGAGTGGCCACAATCAGATGAATGCCGACCGCTCTGGCAAGCTGGGCTATCCGGGTGATAGGCTCTTCAACTTCCCTTCTGGCGGTAATCATGAGATCTGCAAGTTCATCAATAACGACAACTATGTAAGGAAGGGCCTCGCCAGGTAAACGACGATTGAGATCCTTAATATTGCGGACACCCGCTTTTTCAAGAATTTCATAGCGATGCTCCATCTCTTTGACCACGCACTTCAACGCATAAACAGCTTTCTGGGGATCAGTTATAATCTGCTCTTCAATACCTGGAAAACGAACAAGAAAATGATTTTTCAGATGCTGGTACTGAAAGAGTTCTACCCTTTTAGGATCGATCATGACGAACTTCACCTTATCGGGGTCGCAGGCATAGAGCAGGCTGGATATAATAACATTGATACAGACAGACTTCCCGGCTCCTGTAGCACCGGCAATAAGGAGATGCGGCATGGCAGCCAAATCGGCAATATAGACCTCGTTCGCTATGGTTTTACCGAGAACGATCGGCAGCGTCATTGTGCTGTTTTTGAATTTCTCGACCTGCAGGACTGAACGCAGCCATACCGTTTTAGCCTTTGCATTTGGAATTTCAACACCGACCGCATTCTTGCCGGGAATAGGAGCTATGATCCGGATTCCTCTTGCCGACAGCGCCATGGCAAGGTCATTTTCGAGAGATTTGACACGGCTGACCTTGACATCAGGTGCAAGCCCGAATTCAAACAGCGTCACTCGCGGCCCTACTGTGGTTGCAATCCGCTCAACGTCTATGCCGAATATCTTGAGTTTTTCAAGCAGTTTTCGTTTGCTTTCGGAGAGATGGTGCTCATCAATCTCTCCATCATCTTCAGGGACTTTTTCAAGGAGGTCGATCGAGGGAAAGCGGTATGCCTCGCGGTCTTTGGTACGAACTTTAAGGCTGCGTTCGTCAAGGTCAGCCTCAATTTCATGAACGGCTTCCTGAATGATCATTTCAGGCTCGCCTGGAATCCTGGAACTCTGTTTCGGTATGGAGATATCAATGGGATCAGGTTCCGTAAAAAGGGGTGTCCCAAATTCCTGTAAAGGCTTTTCCTGCTTAACCTCTTTAGCTTCTTTCGTAAAAAATGGTTTTTTATCCTTTCTCAGCTTCCGGTTTTCATCTTTTTTTTTACGTCTCTTCTCAAGCCATCCCTTCAAAAGAGAAACCGGCTTCATGACGATATCAGTTATGGCCATCAACGCCTGATGAAAATCGGGGAAAAGACCCCGTCCCATATAAATGGTCAGGACAACTGCAAAAACACTGAGCAGAACCCATGCACCAGCTTCTCCGATAACCTTCAGTTTTTCAGCCAGCATTCTGCCGATCGAGCCGGCCATAATATCACTGAATGGAGCCGAAGTGAGACCAAACATGGAAGCGACATCAACTGAAACCATCACGCTATAGAGAAAAAACACCAACGCAGGTTTAAGACTCTTTGCCCGAAAAAGGGACCAGCCCCAGAAAAATATGGCTGTTAAAGGAAGAATAACCGGATAGCCGTAGGTACGGATAAAGAAGGAGGAGAGCTTAACCCCTAAAGGACCGAAAGGATTATGAATGCTCTCTGCAGCATCCCGGGCTGCCTTGCTGAAGATATTCCCCCAGGCAATAGTCGCAAAACCGGCATCATCTTCAGGATGAAAGCTTAAAAGAAAGCAGATCAGCAAAAAAGAAACCAGCATGAATACTATGCCGGTTAACTCTCTCTTCAGCGACTCCCTGTCATGAGTTTTTCCTCGTGCCCCTTTATTCTCTTTTTTCATTTTCACCTATACAATCGCTCCTTGATACCTTTTTACTGTCAGCTTAGGGATGTTGTAACAAAAGGCAGAGCCCTGATCACTCCGGTATGCAAAGTCCCTCGTACCTCAACCAGAATGGCTGTTCCCGGAATTATATATTCGTGCACGATATTGCAGGTACCGATAGGCTCCTGAAGCGTTGGTGAAAGAGTGCCACTGCACACCCAGCCAATTTCCTGCCGGTCGGTATTATAGACCTTAAAACCCTGACGGGGAAGAACCCGGCCATCAAGGCTGAAGCCTGCAACTCCACGCTTCAAATTTTCCTCAACCTGCTGGCATGCCTCTTTACCGATAAAATGTCCTTTCTTCATTTTCACCACCCATTTCAGCCTTGCCTCAAGGGGGTTGGTGTCCTGATCAATCTCATGACCATAGAGAGAGTAGCCCATCTCAAGACGGAGAGTATCACGAGCTCCAAGCCCTATGGGCTGAATACCAAACTTCTGGCCCGCATCAACAAGGGCCTGCCATAAGGGCAGGGCAATATCATTCGGCAGACAGATTTCCACACCCTTTTCACCAGTATAACCGGTTCTGGCAATCAGAAGATCGGAACCCTGAAACGAGGTGTTAGAAAACTGAAATGAGCCAAGGGAGTCTATGTCCAGAGAAGGGAAAACAATCTTGAGAATATCGAGAGCAACCGGACCCTGAAGGGCAATCAATGAAAGAGTATCGGTATGATCTTCGAGGGTAACTCCCTCAAAAGCTGTGATATGCTGCTGCAGCCATGCGAAGTCTTTTGGCGCATTGCTTGCATTGACAATCAGAAAATAGGTATCACTATCAATGCGGTAGATAATGAGATCATCAACAATACCTCCATGAGGATAGAGCAGCAGGTTGTATTGCGCAAAACCTGCTTCGAGTTTTTCAAGGTCGTTGGTCGTGACGGACTGGAGAAACTCCTTGGCCCTGGTGCCTTTAACGTAAAAGTTTCCCATGTGAGAAACGTCAAACAGCCCTGCAGCATTTCTAACAGCCTTATGCTCGGCAATAATTCCGGAATACTGTACCGGCATCAGATAACCACCAAAGTCAATAATTTTTGCTCCAGCCTGTTCATGCCAGGAGAATAATGCTGTTTTCTTCATAACTACTCTCTACTAAATTGATTGAGCGCCAGTACAACTGACTGTAAAAAAACATTTAAACAGGATAATCAAAGCTTTTTTCTACTATGCTCTGATATTTTGCTGATCAGCCATACAAGACCAGTTTATTGATAAAAACCAATATACGAATACGGATTTCTTACAGAACAGTGGTGCTATAATATTTTCAAACATGGCACCCAGGGGGTGGCGCTTCGTACTGAAACGCGCTCAGCTTATAAGACGCTCAACCGTAAAGACTCCCTGAACTTTTTTCACCTTGTCCATCAGAGAGCTCAGCTTGTCTGAGTTACGGACATAGATCATGAGCGTACCGACAAACATCCCATCGCGGGCGTGAAGCGAAATACTGCGGATATTGGTATCAAATTTAGAGATGACCGTGGTAATCAGGTTGATAATGCCAATACGATCTTCACCGACAATCTTTATACCGGCAAGAAAATCGGTCTCAACCTTCCTGTTCCATGAAACAGAGACAACCCGCTCACTTTTCTGAAGATTTTCATTGCTGACATTGACACAGTTTTTGCGATGAATTTTAACAACGCCCTCTGTTGTCACAAATCCAATCACATCATCACCCGGAACCGGCTGACAGCATTTAGCATAGGAATAGGCAATATTGCTCATGCCGGCAATAACAACCTCATCCTTTTTGGAGGCAACACCTTCCTGTTCCTGCTCCTGCCGGGCTTTCTGCAGATAATCCTCAACTTCACGGGCTTCCTCAGTGGCAGTTTTTGCTGCAGGCTC
>CAIVSG010000077.1 GCA_903908555.1 uncultured Chlorobiaceae bacterium
AAACATTGTATCCCAGCAGAAAGTATACCAAAGATTATAAATTAAGAGGGAAGTTATGAGCGACTATAATGATAAAGAACTTCTTGATTCAATTGAATCTGGAGATTGGAAGTCAGTAAATAACTTTGATGACATTAAAGCAACATTAATGACGGCTGCATCAGAAACAGCCTTAAAAGATTACAGGATCAATGTCAGGATTTCTAAACGAGATGTTGAGGTATTAAAAACCAAGGCATTGGAAGAAGGTATCCCATATCACACACTCGTTACCAGTATTTTACATAAATATGTAACTGGAAAATTGACGGATGTGAGCAAAAAAAATCTTACCTGATATCCCGCTGAACAGAATTTGCAGAGCAAATGGAGGTAGCCCGTCGCGGCATGTGTCAAAAAAGTTTATTATTCGGATCGCACGGGAATACTCTTCGGCACTCTCAGCGCACTCGCAATGGAGTCCGGGTTAGGTTGTTTTTTCAGTTCATTTTATTTTTGATAGACAATGATTAGTTGACTTTTCATAAATCACTGAGGCTAAACCGAAGAGAAATAGGCAAGAATGCTTGAAGTAAAAAAAGTACAATTAATAGCTATTACGTATTGAGGGCGAAGAGATGCGCAAGAACTTAAGCATCAGCATCGGCAAGTTTTTACGCAAGTAATTAATTCTTTTTCTATAAAAATAAGAATCGGAACGATGAAAAGCTATGATTCGCGGACATATAGTATCAATGACTTTCTAGAATGGGACAAGGCTGGTCAGTTAGAGCTAAATCCTCGGTTTCAAAGGCGTCCAGTCTGGAGCGATAAAGCAAAGAGCTATCTTATGGACACAATTCTTCGTGGGAAGCCGATGCCAAAAATCTTTATACGCCAGAAAATCAATGTATCTACAAGGACATCTTCAAGAGACGTTGTTGATGGGCAGCAGCGTCTTCGTACAATTCTCTCGTTCATCAAAGACGGTTTTGTAGTAAGCAATAGACAAAATACGGAATATGGTGGCCTCAGATTCAGCCAACTACCAGAAGATGTTCAAGCCCAAGTATTAGCCTATGAGGTTTCCGTTGACTTACTCATAAATCTTCCGGATTCAGAGGTCTTGGATATTTTTAGCCGCCTTAATTCATATGCAGTACTGTTGAATGAGCAAGAGAAAATTAACTCTGATCATTTTAGCCCTTTCAAGGTCTTAGCTGACAATTTAGGCCATAAATACAACGAATATTGGATCGGTCAAGGCATTTTGACTGCCAAGAATATTGTGCGTATGCTTGAAGTCAATCTTGTGGCTGATTTACTTATTGCAATGATCGAGGGAATTAAGTCAAAGAAACAGATCAAAAAATACTATGATATTTATGAGAGGGAGTTCAATCAAGATCCACTCCTGCTGGAACAACATTTTGATAATGTGATTGCCGTAATCGCAGCATTGTTTCCTGAAGGGCTTGCTGACACTGAGTTTCATCGTCCTCATGTTTTTTATTCATTGTTCACAATGGTAATTCACTGTCTTTACGGCTTACCACTTATGAGTGAACCAAGAAAGCAACTGGAAGGTAATGCAAAGGAATCAGCAAGAAATGCTTTAGAAAGAGTTGAGGAAATATTTGGGTCTGAAAATACCGCTGAGCTGAGTCCTTCTGAGCAGGAGTTTCTTCAGGACTGCAGAAGAGCTACTACAGATGAGGTCGTAAGGGACAGAAGAACAAAATTCTTGCTTCGACTAATACCTTAAGAGTTTTAAGCTATGTCTCTATCAGACATCCTGACAGCGTTCACGGCAGAGATAACCCAATGTGATAACCTTATCGCTAATGCACATGGAGTGGGGATTGGCGGTAATTCTATACTCCCTGTATTGGATCAGAAACAAATAACAGTTGCGGCTTTTCTTAATATGTTTATAGCTTGGGAGACTTTTTTAGAGTCCGCCTTTGCAAGTTACCTGACCGGTGAACAAACAATGCTTGGTAGGTCAACGGTAAAGTATGTTTCTCCACCAGATACCTATGCAGCAAAAGCAATGATCATTGGTACTCAACGATATTTTGATTATGGAAACCATGATAACGTCAAAAAAATCGCTCGGATGTTTTTCCAGAACGGATATCCATTCGAACCGCATATTAGCGCTATTTTTTTTGATTTAGCTGATTTGCGTACAATGAGAAATTCATCAGCACACATCACTTCGACAACACAGACTGCCCTTGAAAGCCTCGCATTAAGGATATTTGGATCACCACGACCTGGCATTGACTTGTATCAACTTCTTACATGCACAGACCCAAGAGTTCCGAGAGGACAAACGGTGCTATCAGTCTATCGTGATAAACTTACAACAACAGCCGCCCTGATTGCTCAAGGATAACAATAGAAAATAATTTGTGTTAAACCCCGTTCCATTATCAATGGATTTGCTGTATTCATCAACAGTATGTTTAGCCCTTTTTTTCCACAACATATTTTTGCATCACATTGATTATCTAAGGTTACCGGCTTACACCATATCCTATTTTTTCCCCGCACATAAAGGCTGACAAAGCAACAAGATTTGGCAATTTCTTGTCAAAGCCTTACAATGATGGAGCTTAATCCTCAGGATTACATTCTTTGATAGACATTCAACATAATCGGGGTATACAGATGATTCCAGAGAAATTGACGGAAGTATTAAAGCATGATGGTGTGGTTGCGATTGCAACGTTGGGGCAGGATGGGCCTCATATGGTTAATACCTGGAACAGCTATGTACGCATCACTGATGCTGAACGCATCTTGATTCCTGTAGGGTATATGAACCGTACAGAAGCGAACATTGCTTTTAACAATCAGGTATTGATTACACTGGGCAGCCGCAAGGTCACTGGAAATATGGGCCCTGGCACCGGCTTCCTGATTAAAGGTACAGCGAGTATTGAAACATCAGGCGTTGACTTTGACGGAACCAAAGCAAAATTTGCTTGGGCACGAGCAGTAATGGCAGTAACACCCAGCTCCATTGAACAGACATTGTAAGAGAGGCCTCCATCCCTTGCAAACGGATACGATCGCTTAACCCGCCTCCTGAAGCATGGCATTGCGCCACTGAGAGTCAGAAGCCATGTTGCTGATGACTCCAAGTATCTTGATGTGACCGTTCGGATCTGAAATCGGGGTGAGCACAAGGAAAATAATACGAGCTCTGTTTTTGGATTCCTTGTCATACACCCCGCTTTTGCTTACTCCAATAATAACCGCTGGCTGTTGTAGCCCACTCAGTCGGGCGTGAGGTATTCCAATCTCCGATCCGACATAGGTTCCACCCTGTTTTTCACGGTCCAGCAATCTCTTCCATGCTTCCTCTTCATCGATATCCTGTCGAACCATGCAGCATTCATGAAGCAATAGCCTGAAAGCTTTTTCTTTTTCCGTAACACCTTCCAAAACCACCACCTTAGCATCCATAACCAGCTCTTTCCATTCGTTGCCTGGCAGTTTATCGAACCGGGGAATCTCCTTCTTAATAACAAGGGGCTCTTCATTGCTCTGTGATGAACCGGGTTCCCCTTCCTGCCGTGTATCAAATACCGTTACACTTATATCCCGACATTCATCTATCAATCGTTCAACAATGCTTTTTTTCCCTTGCATGCGCTGCCACAAGGAAAGTGTTCCTCCTGAATTACCGATAATGATATGTCCGACCCGGTATTCCCGGGCAAACTGCAGAATTGTTTTCACCGCATCATCACCTTTATAGTTAAAAACTGCTGCGCCAAGCTCCCGGGCAAGAGCCATAGTATCAGAAGCCCGGTGCTTCGACACTTCATCAGGCACGGGTGAGGTTTCACCAAGAGTCTGCAGATAGACGGCATACCAGTTTTTATTCAATCGTCCTGCTATTCTTGATGCATAGCGAATAAGAGCCTCACAGTTCAGGCTGTCTGAACTGAGGCATACCATAATCTGATCAGGGTTGGATGGAAATTCATCAGCGATTTGAGTTCGACGTTTCAAATCGATGTGCGAAGCAAGTTCACGAAGGGTAAGCTCTCGAAGCTGTTCGAGACTTTCAGGCTTGAAAAAGTCTGATAAAAGAGTACCCTGGTGTCCGGGTAAAAAGAGCTTCCCTTCAATCAGACGCTGCCGCAAGTCATCAGGGGTAATATCAACATTGACGAGCTGTTCAGCCTGCAACAAAAGTCTATCCGGCACACGATCTTTCACCTTTATACCGGTTACCTGTTCTACTGTTTCATAGAGACTTTCAAGATGCTGGATATTAAGTGTCGAGATTACATGGATACCGGCAGCGAGAATTTCCTCAACATCTTCATAACGTTTGGCATTGTTGCTTCCCGGAACATTAGAATGCTGAAGTTCATCAACCAGAACAACCGATGGCTGTCGCTGCAGGATGGCGTCAATATCCATCTCAGAAATTTCTATTCCTCTATACGTCTGTATTTTTCGGGGGATACTCTCAAGCTTTGAAAGCAGGAATTTTGGCTCCTCTTTTTCATGGACGTCCACAAAACCGGCAACTATATCAATACCGTTTTGATGGAGACGTTCCGCCTCCTGAAGCATCGCGAGGGTTTTGCCAACCCCTGAAGAGTACCCGAGATAAATTTTGAGCTTCCCTTTTTGCGAGCGCTGGATGAGACGCAAAAAACTGTCGGTACTGTTAGTTGCCACGGGTGCTCATTTGTTGAAGATGGAATAACCGGTTATTCATCCAGGCATTTAATGATGCAACAGGATACCTATCACTCCCGCCGCCCCTGCGAGAATAAAAAAGATAAGTATTCCGAGAAACAAGTAATGATAAACGTTCATGATTCTTGATCCTCCTTATTCACCAATACCTGGCGGTTGTCAGATTATCCTTTTGTGGACGGGAAGAGTGAAATGAAAAACAGAACCTTTTGTATAGGCGCTTTCGGCGCTTACCTTGCCGCCATGAGCCTCAACAATCTCTTTGACAATGGAGAGGCCCAGTCCTATGCCGCTTTTCTGCTGTTGACCAGGAACCCTGTAAAACTGTTCAAAAAGGTGCTCCATGTGTTCGGGGGATATACCCTCACCGGTATCTTCAACGGAAAACCGTATGTTTTTCTGATCCTGAACTGCGCTTATCGTCACTGTTCCACCTGGGGAAGTAAACCGCAAAGCATTCGACAAAAGATTGGCAAAAACATACCGGATGCTATCCGAATCTGCCATTACATCAGGCAAACCTTCCGTGATGGCATTTACAACGCTCACACCCTGATCATTGGCAGGAACAAGAAACGACTCAACTCCTTCAATACAAATAAGCGATGGAGAAACAGCTTTAATGTCTAAATGAGCCATCCCTGATTCAATACGGTTAATATCCAGCAGATCGTCAATGATGTGCACAAGGCGTTCACTTTCATCCCGAGCGGCTAAAAGCAAATCAGCCTGCTTCTCATTCAGCTTTCCTATACGTTCCTCAAGCAGAAGATGGATCGACATTCTCAACGAAGTCAAAGGAGTTCTCAACTGATGGGATACTGTCGAAATAACACTTCGTTTCAGCTCCAGTTGTTCACGCTCTTTTGTAACATCCTTAAAAATCAAGGCTGTTCCTGCAAACTCATGACTTTCTACCCCTGCAGGAACAGGTACCGCCATTGGTTGAAAAAAGAGTTCCCGATTGTCGGCAAAATGCTGGATAAAACCATTGCCATCTTCAGATTCTGCCAGAGAACCCTGTCGGAGAGCTTTTTGCCACAACACAAGCAACCATTCACGACCAAGATCTCTAACATTTACTCCCGTTTTCAATCCGAAATAGTGTTCAGCAGATTCGGTGGCAACCTCAACTTTACCGTCACTATCGAGCACAGCGATTGGCGAAGGGAGCACCTTGAATACTTCCTGTGTAGCTTTCCTTGTCAGAACAAGAGCTTCCCTGTCACTTTTACGGATTTTGCGCAGAGTCGCTGCCATTTCGTTGAACGATCTGGAAAGCTGTCCGATTTCATCGTTTGATGTGGTATCAAGTACAAGATCAAGGTTACCCTTGCGGATTTCCTCTGCCGAGACAATGAGCTTTTTTATCGGCATAAGAATCCATCGATGCGACTGATAGCTGAACAACAGAGCGATAAACGCACTTGCAATGATAGCGAGAAGTACGTTGTTATGTGCTGAAGCTGCCATCTTCCATGCATTATTGTTTGCCCGTTGCATATTGGACTGGTTCATTTCAAGCACTTCGCTGGAAAGCAGCTTCATGCGCTGAACCAAGGGCAGGAGATCAGAAAAATAACGCCGTTGTCTTTCTGAAAGCGATACTGACGGGTCAGTAACCTGGGAGATAACCCTGGTATATTCCGTGAACAGTGCATTGATCTGTATAGCTTTCTGGTGTTCACCTGGCAGAGTAATATTGCCAAGTTCGACCTGTAAAGCATGGAGGAATTCCCGGGTTTGCTGCCGGATATTTTCCATCCCCTGATCATAATGCCCGGAGAAGGTAAACAGCACTCCGCTGTCAATATGGTCCAGAGATTCCGACATTTCCTGGCAAGCAATAACACTTCTATAGTTCTGCCTGAGGATAACATCAATTGCTCCACCAAGGGAGTCGATCTGACGGATAGTCAAGAAACCCATTGCCGCAACAATCAGGAGCAGACCTCCAAACCCGAACAAAAGTTTTTGTCGTATGCTGATCATAAGTATCCTTTATGCATATATGTCAGAAAGAGCGTCAACAAAAACTATACCTTAACCGGCAGAATCACAAAGGGAATCCCATGCACATAGAGGTTCTGCTGTACGGCAAACACGGTGTAGTTGTGCAGCCACCGATCCATCATTGATTCGTTGGTAAAGACAAGCTGTCCACCAAAAAAGACGATGTCAGGGAATTTTTCACGGATGGATGGAACAAGCTTGTTGACCTCCTCAACAACATCTGTTCCAATTGAAAAATATGCCTCGGCATAGTGGCCATGATCCTGCATGTAGTCCACATACTTGGAGGTTTCGTTGCGGACGAAACTGCCAAGATTTTCTATTTCATCAGCCCCTTTGAAATTGCCTGCATCTATCGATCCGATTTCAACGAAGACATAATTCTTATACGTAGTGCCAAAAAGCCGGAAGACACTGAACAGGGTATGCAGACCAAGTCCGTTAAAACCGTTCACCAGAATAGCTGCCGTTTTAGCTTTCGGATCATACAACGGAGCGGGAGCGGTGCTGTCATGAACATCCTGGCCGCTCAGTACTGCTGCTTCTACAATAACGTCGAGCCGTTTGAGCGTAGCATAGGTCTTGTTGTAATGGTTTTTGATAAAAAAAGCACCAAGAACCAGCACACCGGTTATCACCATGGTAACCCATCCACCTTCATTAAACTTGAGAATCAGTACCGAAATAAGGATAAAGGTGGTCAGCGTCAGGCCTATTCCGTTAATCATGAGTTTTTTGAACCACTGCTTTTCTGTCCCTCTTTGCTCCCACCAATGCTTTACCATGCCAAGCTGTGAGAGAGTAAAGGTGATAAACACATTGATGCTGTAAAGAACAATCAGAAAATCAACCGATCCATTTGAGGCGAGCATCATAACAAGAGAAGCGATACCCATGACAAGAATGCCCTTTTCGGTCACAAGCCTGTCACTCAACATGGCAAAGCGGGTCGGCAGCCATTTGTCGAGCGCCATATTTGCCAGCACCCTCGGCCCATCAAGAAAACCGGTCTGTGCTGCAATAAAAAGAAGTACCGCTTCAGAAAAGAGGGTAATCCAGACAAAGCCGACGCCGTAAAATCCACCCCATGATGCCGTTAAGCTCTCAAACAAGATAGCATTCATCGTTTTGCCCGGTGTGTCACGAACATCGAAAAGAATGTAGGCCAGCATAAGCCCCATGACGGTCACTGAAAGTGAGATCGCCATATACTTCATGGTTTTCTTTGCAGTAGCAACTTTAGGATCTCGCAATACAGGAAGACCGTTACTGACTGCCTCAATTCCGGTAAAGGTACCTGCACCAAGGCTATAAGCTTTTAAAACAAGAAAGAGTACTCCGAACAGGCCAAGGGTATGGAATGAATTAGTGAGCTCGCGTCCGGTTTCATGATAGACAACACCAAAGTTGCTCATATGGGATATCACTGCATAGACAATGACAACTGCATGGGTGACAACAAAGAGAAGGAAAACAGGTACCAGAGGCATTACCGCTTCCTTGATCCCCCGAAGGTTAAGCAACAGCAGAACCAAAACGCCGAAAACGGCAAACCAGAGTTTATAACCAATATAGCCTATGGGCAAAAAGCTGAAGATTGCGTCAGCGCCGCTGGCAATTGATATGGTAATGGTAAGGATGTAGTCGATAAGAAGAGCGCTGCCTGAAATAACCCCCATCTCAGGGGAAAGCAGTTTACTGGCAACCAAGTATCCTCCGCCCCCATGAGGGAAGAGTTCAATGATATGCGAATAACTTGAGGCGATAATAAGGATGGTGATTCCTGTCCCTATAGCGACGAAAATACCGAGTGTGGGATGACCCTGGAGTGCTTTAAACGCTTCTGCCGGTCCATAACAGGAAGAGGAAAGTCCATCAGAGCCAAGCCCGACCCATGCAAGAAAAGCCGAAAGTGCAAGCTGATGAAAAATCTTGTGATCCGTAAAATCCCTTGCTCCGCCAATAAAAAATGTTTTTAACTGCTTGAATACTTTATTAACCGCCATGATAGATCTGAGAGATAGTTGTCCGGATAAATTAACAGCAACTCCAGCCAGCGTGAATTTCAATCACGCGGTTTATTGTTGCCTTACTTTTATCAAACATAGCGAAAGAGTGAGAAAGGGCATCTTGCGGAACACAAGGCTCATAAAAATGGCGCCTTGAATTTTGCAAGGTGATGGAGGGGGGGGGAATACTAAATTTTAAACTGTTTCCTTTTTCTCCAGAGGGTCGCCTGATCAATACCGAGAAGATCTGCGGCTTCCTGCAGTGATTTTGATGAGGCAAGAATGCGGCGTATATGGGTTTCTTCGATCACGTCCAGTGGCAAGGGATCTCCAAGACGAACCGGTTGAGCTTTAATGAAAATATTTGCAGGCAGGTGTTCCTCACTTATCAACCCGGTTTTAGCAAGAATTACAGCTCGTTCAATGACATTGCGCAATTCCCGTATATTGCCCGGCCACAAATAGCTCCTGAGCGCAAGCAGGGCATTATCAGCAAAACCATCAAGAGTTTTGTGGTTTTGGGCAGCAAAAAATTTCAGCATGGTTCCGGCAAGTTGCTGAACATCGTCCGCTCGACCCGCCAAAGGCGGCAACTCAATCTGTATCCCGTTCAGCCGGTAAAAAAGATCTTCACGAAAACGACCTTCTCTTACGGCGGTTTCAAGCTCAGAATTAGTGGCAGCAATAATGCGGACATCAGCTTTCCGTGTTTCCTGTTCACCTATCCTTTCATACTCCCGGTCCTGAATAAAACGGAGCAGTTTTGGCTGAATAGCGAGAGGCAGTGTGCCGATTTCATCAAGAAACAACGTACCTCCTTCGCATAGTGAGACTCTGCCTGGATTATCCCTCTCAGCTCCAGGGAAAGATCCCTTGGCATAGCCGAAAAGCTCTCGCTCAAGCAAATCATCACGCAGGGAGGGACATGAAATGACAGTAAACGGTTTTTCTGACCTGCGACTCCAGTTATGCATAGAGCGGGCAAAAAGGTTTTTTCCGGTACCACTGGGACCCCGCAACAGGATAACGGCATCGGAATCTGCAACCTGACGCGCCAATGCTATGGCACGCTGCATAGAGGGGTAACGGGATGTAAGATTTTCTTCGGGGTTACTTCGGTTCAGGTCCTCCTGCAACGAGACAATACGTTGTTCCATCGTGCACACTGCAGCCAGACGTTCAGTGACAAGTTCCAGCTGATCCGGCGTAAAGGGCTTCGGGATATAATCTACAGCACCTCGTTTCATAGCATCAACAGCTGTATCAATAGAGGCGTAAGCGGTTATAACAACAACTTTTGTCCATGGATTGGCAGCCAGAAGAGACTCCACCAGGTCCAGTCCATTTTCT
>CAIVSG010000078.1 GCA_903908555.1 uncultured Chlorobiaceae bacterium
GAGTGAATAACCGTTCTTGCCGTCATAGGTCTGGCCTGTTGTATAAAAACCAAGGCTGCTTTGACGGGAACCCGGAACATTGGAAAAACTTTGTGCATAGTTCTCACCGCTACCGCTGCCATGCGCAACAAGCGCTGAATAAAGCAGTTTACCCTGATTAACGTCAATGACAAAAAGGCGCTCATCAACCGACGGCCTGTCGAAATCGATAACCGTCAGAATACCGTCACGAGTTACCTTGCCCTGTTCTTTGAGAGCACTATATCCGGCAAGCGCAGCACTGAGCACTTTCGAACTTATCTTGTTTCGGAGTTCAGGAAATTTGTAAAAAACAGAGCTGTTTATTTTAAATGGATTAACATCAAAAGTCAGCGATTGGCCCTTTACGGGAAACGCAATCATAAGCATCATAAAAAACAACATCATCAATCTCATCATAGTAACCATAAATTCATAGAATTAAACCAGAGCACTCTATTGAGTTCATCCGGCAAATAATCATAACAAAACATCACAACGCTCCCCGAAAGAAGAGCAATATCAACAAGAGCTTTCAATACAAGAAAAGAGGGGCACCTCTCAACCTGTCATGCAACAAGACATCGATAGATCAAAAAATTGACACCAAAGATAAGATATTTTTCATTATGGTTCAAATTGCAGAATTTCCGGCTGAACCATCTGTGCTACCGAAAAGAGTCCGGGATGGTTGCTGAAACTGCACGGGCGCCTGAGCAATTTTCCAGAACAGCTTTATATGAAAGAGATGCTGTGGCCAGTTAAGCAAAAAGGTGGCAAGTGCCTCCCACACTGAAACCCAGGCCACAATCGTAAGGCCTTCAGCAAAAACAGTGTTGATAAATGACGGGGTACTATCAGTAAACAGATGATTGACCCACAGAGAGATCCCGAGAATGACAATGCCGATGAGAAGAAGCGTGATGGAAGTTCTCAGCATCTTGTTCATGGCTGCAAGCTCGAGCTCACGCTGGTAGATGAAAAATTTATGGACACTGGTGCGCACCCGCTGCATGAACTCTTCGGAAGGAAAGCGCTCGAACATGAACCTGATCACAAAATCTTCGTGACCTATTTCTCGCACACACTCCGTGAGATAATAGGCCAGATCTTCGTCAAGATCTTTTTTATGGTAAGGGGCGGTTTTGTCGAAGTCCTCATAGAGATCCTCAACACGGCGAGCGGCTACATCAATAATGACGCAACCATCAGCCGTATGTTCGTAACGGTCAAGTATTTTCTTTTTCACTCCTTCGCCTCCCTCAAAAGAACTACTTGACAGCAGGCGAAGCGATAAAACGCCAGCGTGAATTAACTGTGACGACGATATCCTGATCAGACGGAGCTATTTCAGTCGGAGCTGGAGAGGGAGCTGACTTCAGTGCCATGGTATCCATGGAGAACCTGCCGCTATAGACCGGCTGACTGACACTGACCTCAATCAATTGTCCGAGATGACCGCCTGCAGCCTGGGCCATGGTTGCGGCATCCCTTCGGGCATTTCCTACCGCAGCAGCAAGCGCCTGCTGACGAAGCACGTCGTAGCGGCTCGATGAAAAGCTGATACTCTGCACCTCATCAGCTCCGGCCTGCACCACGGCATCTATAGCCCGGCCAATGAGAGCAAGAGTGCGCACCTTCACCATGATGACATGGCGCGCACTGTAGCCTTTCAGCA
>CAIVSG010000079.1 GCA_903908555.1 uncultured Chlorobiaceae bacterium
ACCAGTCGAGTAATCAGCCCTGCTATCTCAGGTGTTATGCCGTTGCGGTTCAGTACAGAGGTCTTCATATGCAAGTTCTCCAGTTTTTACGTTGCAGTATGAAGATATTATAATAGGCATATCAGTATTTACCAAATCCCTTAGTTCCTGACTTAAATCTAATGTGCCAGGATGCTTCATATAGAAATAATCATTTGTTGAATTAAGAGTAAAAATTCCGTTTCCAGTACTGGCTCCGCTTACACTTATACTAAACGCAGTGATGCCCAAAGCATTTGCTGTTTCTGATGCCCCCTGCGAATAAGGATTTTGAAGGAGGGAGATACCTGCGCTGTTAAGGGTTAGCGTAGCGGTCGCCGTTGCACCGTTGTCAAAGCTAGATCCAGACCACTTGAGGATGAATGATTGATCTGCTCTGGCGTTGTTGATAGGTATACATATCGAGAAGAAAACTACCAGGACAAGCAAAAAACGCAACTTACCTAGTGTAAAATTGGGGTAGCTTCGCATTGGTCATGGGTGGTGAGATTATGGAAAAAGCATACGTACTTTCATTGTTAAATTATACGGCGAAATAAGGGGAGTAACAACCCCTATTTTGTCAAGATGTCCTGTGAGCTCGGTTTCTGGGTCGCGGTTAAGAGTACTGAGTACTGAGTGCTGAGTGCTGAGGAAGAAGGAGTTGGCAGTGGGCAGGGAAGAAAAGTGCTGAGTGCTGAGTTAAGAAAGAGAGTTGGCAGTGGGCAGTGGGCAGTTGGCAGGGGAGAGAAAGAAGTGCTGAGTGCTGAGTGCTGAGTTAAGAAAGAGAGTTGGCAGTGGGCAGTTGGCAGGGAAGAGAAAGAAAGTGCTGAGTGCTGAGTGCTGAGGAAGAAGGAGTTGGCAGTGGGCAGTGGGCAGTTGGCAGGGAAGAGAAAGAAGGGCTGAGGGCTGAGGGCTGAGTGCTGAGGGAAATCAGTTGTTGCAGGAGAGAAAGATAGTGCTGAGTTGAGAAAGAAAGAGGGTTGTTGTTGGCGTTTGGGAGTCTTGGGAAGGGGTTGGGTTTTTTTTATTGGAGGAAATATTGTTGTATGTTTTGCACTTCCAACGCTTGGATGTTTTGGTGGTGGGGGTTTTTTTGTTTGGGGTTTTGTTTGGTTTTTTTTTGGGTTTTTGGTAGGGTTTGAGTATTGCTTGTTTGTCAATCTTGAATTTGGTTATCATTATGAACACTTCGTCTCGCGTTCTTTGTAAGGCTTTAGAGGGCAAAATTATGACGGCAGATCAGGCTGCTGCGCTTATTTCGTCGGGTGATAATGTCGGTATGAGCGGATTTACCGGCTCGGGTTATCCTAAGGAGGTGCCTGCTGCGCTTGCGAGGCGCATTGAGGAGGCCAATAGTAATGGACAGAAATTTCGGATTGGTGTGTGGACAGGAGCATCGACTGCGCCGGAGCTTGATGGAGCGCTGGCCAAGGTTGATGGGGTTGAGATGCGGCTTCCTTATCAATCTGATCCTGTTTGCCGTCAACGTATCAATGCCGGAGAGATGGAGTATATTGATATTCACCTCTCTCATGTAGCCCAGTTCGTCTGGTTCGGATTTCTTGGGAAACTGAATATCGCCGTGGTGGAAGTGGCAGGGATTCTTGAAGACGGACGTCTGATTCCTTCAACGTCGGTTGGCAACAACAAGACCTGGCTTGATCAGGCGGATAAAATAATACTCGAAGTAAACTCGTGGCAGGATGCGCGTCTTGAGGGAATGCACGATATCTATTACGGTACCAGTCTGCCTCCGAATCGTCTGCCGATCCCACTTGTTACTCCTCATGACCGGATAGGGGAGCCATACCTTCATTGTGATCCCGATAAAGTTATAGCCGTTATCGAAACCAATAGCCCGGATAGAAATTCAGGCTTTTCGGATCCTGATGAAAATTCCCGTCTGATTGCGGGTCATATTCTTGAATTCTTCGAACATGAAGTGAAGCGAGGTCGCTTACCGAAGAACCTTCTGCCGCTTCAATCGGGTGTCGGCAATATTGCCAATGCGGTTATGGCCGGCCTGAATCATGGGCCATTTGAGAACCTGACAGCCTATACTGAAGTACTTCAGGATGGCATGCTCGATTTGATACACTCCGGCAAGCTGACATTCGCTTCAGCAACCGCCTTCTCGTTGAGTAATGCGGCGCTTGAGAAACTTTATACCCATCTTGATGAATACAAGGACAAGATTATTCTGCGTCCTCAGGAGATCAGTAATCATCCGGAAATCATTCGCCGCCTGGGTGTTATTGCCATGAATGGAATGATTGAGGCTGATATTTACGGTAATGTTAATTCGACCCATGTTATGGGTAGTTCCATTATGAACGGTATCGGCGGTTCCGGGGATTTTGCGCGAAATGCCTATATCTCCATATTTATGACTCCATCACAGGCAAAAAACGGTCATGTTTCCTGCATTGTGCCTATGGCTTCGCATGTTGATCATACCGAACACGATGTTCAGATACTGGTTACTGAGCAGGGGCTTGCAGATCTGCGTGGCCTTTCCCCAACCCAGCGAGCTAAGGTCATTATTGAAAATTGCGCTCACCCGCATTTCAAGCCTGCACTTCAGGACTACCAGAAGCGTGCAGCCGCCCATTCACATGGAAAGCATACCCCGCATCTGCTGGATGAAGCCTTGAGTTGGCATCAGCGGTATCTGACGGGGCATCATATGGGGAAAGAAAGTGCTGAGGGCTGAGTGCTGAGGGAAGATTAAGGCAGTTGGCAGTTGGCAGTTGGGAAGAAAGAAAGTGCTGGGTTTACAAAGAAAAGAGTTGGGAATGAGTCGGCAATCTTTAGTTTTTACTGCCAACTGCCAACTGCCAACTGCCTATTGCTGACTGTTGACTGATATACATGATATGGAGAAACTATGGCTTGGATATATTTGTTGGTGGCGGGGTTGTTTGAGATTGGGTGGCCTTTGGGGCTTAAGCTTTCGCAGACTACTGCTCACAAGGGGATCTGGATGCTTTTTGCGGTATTTTCCATGAGTGCAAGTGGATTCTGTCTCTGGATGGCTCAAAAATCTATACCTATGGGTACGGCTTATGCGGTATGGACTGGGATTGGGGCTGCGGGGGCTTTTGTTTTGGGGATAGTCTTTTTTAAAGATCCGGCAACGTTTTTCAGGATCCTTTCATTTACCTTTATTGTCATCGGGATTATTGGGTTGAAACTCTCGAATCCGTGATTGAAGAGAAGTGTTGGCAGTTGGCAGTTGGCAGGGAAGAGGAAGAAGGAGTTGGCAGTGGGCAGTTGGCAGTTGGCAGGGGGAGAAAGAAAGTGCTGAGTGCTGAGTGCTGAGGAAGAAGGAGTTGGCAGTTGGCAGGGAAGAGGAAGAAGTGCTGAGTGCTGGGTGCTGGGTGAAGAAAGAGAGGAGTTGGCGGTGGGTTGGATGAGGGAGATTAGAGATGGATCTCCCTCTTTGCGTTTGGGATGTTTGGGGTTTATCTTGCTTTGTATATGTTTTTTGTGGGTGAGTCGGATTCTTCTCCGAACCATACTACGGCGTACTTTCCTGACATTGCTATTCCGACAGCGTTCCAATGCATGCGTTCCCAATCGCCTGCATTGATAATAACCCGATTATGTTGTGACGAATCAATCCATAACGATAAGGCAGTGGCTGGATCTACTTTCTCAGCTGTTTTCACTGCTATTTCATAGCCTTTCCCTTTGTAAGCTGTCAGTTCAGCCGGTTTGTGCCACATGCTTTCGGCACTTTCACTGCCATTGAAGCTGAATCCTTTCCACGGTCCATACCTTGACCAGCTATGCAATGAACCTGACGGGGGGTGCATTTCAAGATCATGAACATGAGTTCGGGCAACATAGGATAAACTTGAAGATACCGGTATGGAGCCCAAGCCGTTCTCATGACGGTAACTCATTATCAATTTGTATAAATATAATTCATCGTCTGAGAGGGTTGGCTTTGAGGTCTGGGGAACATTATTAGCGAAGATAGCCCCGCCGGAGGGCTCAAAACCTGATGGGGTTGAAACGATAGCTCCAACAATCAGAGCTATTCCGGCAGATTTTTTCAATACCTTAAACATACGGTTTTCATCATTAAACATCGTTTATCAAACACATCTTTTCATGGGCTTCATATAGTAAATATCACTATTTTATTTGGCAGAAAATACTTACTAATCCACTGCATTATAAGCTTTTCTGGGTGGGAAGCAAGTGCTGAGTGCTGAGTGCTGAGTGCTGAGGGAAGAGAAGAAAGTTGGCAGTGGGCAGGGGGGAGAAGTGCTGAGTTGGGGGAGGAAAGTTAGAAGAGTTGGGGGGGGGAAAGGGATTTTGGGGGGGGATTTTTTGGTATGTTTTTGGGGGGTTGAAAAGGTTGGGGTTGTTGGATATCTTGTTGTTTTATACATACTATCGAGATTTGTTATGAGTGGATTTTGGGTTGGTCGCTTTGTTTTTCTTGCTTTTTTTTTGATGGGGTTTGGCTGTTTTTCGTTGCGTGCTGAAGTTGTTACGCGGAGTATCGATGATATAGTTGCGCTTGCAAGGCCGTATAGCGCGGAGCTTTCGGCTTTGGACAAGGAAGCAAAGGCAAAACAATCGCTTGCTGTACAGGCGGGGACTCCAAGTAACCCGACGCTGGAGTTAGAAGGTTCGACCGGAACCTTGACCGGCAGTCCTGATACGCGGGGTGCATCGATCGGCATAAGCCAGGAGTTTTCTTTGTATGGGAAACTGCGTCTTCGGAGGAAAGCGATAGAACGTGAGGCTGAAGCTCTGGTTCGGAAGCGGGATAACGCCGCCAGGTTGCTGAAGGAGGAGATATCCACCATGCTGCTGGATTATCTGTTGAGTGATGAGCGGTATGCTCTTGCGGCAGATATGGTGAAGCTTAACGGTGAGTTGGCTCTCATAGCTGGAGAACGTTTCAAAGCAGGTGATATTCCTGAACTTGAATTGAACATTACCAAAGTGGAACTTGCAAGGGCTGAAAACCGGGTGCTTGAAGTTGATCGGGCACGGTTGGCGCTTCGGATAAACATTGCCTCTCTTACTGGTTTGCAAGCAACTGATATAGTACTTTCCGACAAGCTTTCTTCGGCGGTTCCTTTGCTACAGACTCAAGATATCGCAACGCAATCGCTTTCCTTACGCCCTGATTATCTTGCTCTCGGTCTGGAACGGGAGAAAGCAGAAACTGAGTATCGGCTTGCCAAGGTTGAGGGGCTTCCCAATCCAACAGTTGGGATTTTTGCTCAGTGGCAAAAGAGTTCTGTAGAGGTTGGGGGGATGTCGGCAATCAATCGAGACAGGATTGTGGGGCTTCGTCTCTCAGTACCGATACCGGTGTTTAACCGTAACAATGGCGGGAGGGCTGAGGCTCAGGCTATGCTTGATGCTGCAGATTACAGATGTAAGGCTTTAGAAAGGACGATTAAGGCAGAGGTAGAAGCTGCAATAGCTGGTCTTTCATCGTCTGAGCGTATTGTTTCACTGTTTGACCGGGGGATTATTCCGCAATTGACTGAGAATTTGAAGCTGACCCAGGAAGCTTATCGAGTCGGTGAAGTAGGGATTCTTTCGGTAACAGATCAACAGAAAAAATTCTTTGAAGTGCACGAAACCTATCTTTCGGCTTTACACGCCAGGCGCGTGGCCTTTATTAAATTGGAATCAGTATCGGCGACCAATCTTCAGGGAGGTGTGCAGTGAACAGGAATGCCGTCATTGCAGGAGTTCTCTTTGCTGCTATTCTGGGAGGGGGGGTGCTGTATCGAGCCAACAGCAGTAAGAGTGTGGAAAAGAAAGATGTCAAGGAAGCTCACCAGAAGCCGGGGAGCGTCACTATCGGCATCAAAAAGCAGGCGGAAAATGGGGTGACCGTTGCCGTTGCAAAAAAACAGCCATTGAGGATGGTGATCAACGTTACCGGAAAGGTGGCGGTCAATGCTGATGGCATGGCACATGTATCACCGCATATACAGGGTAAAATCAGTGCCGTGAAGGTTTCTCTGGGCGACAGTGTTTCGGGCGGTCAGCCTCTGGCGGTTATTGAAAGTGTCGAACTGGGTGATGCTTTGAGTCGGTATTTTCAGTCTAAAAGCAAATTTGCTCTGGCTCAGTCCAGTATGGAGAGGATCAAGAGCCTGGTTGAAAAGAAAATTGCGGCTCGTAAAGAGCTTTTGCAGGCGGAGAGTGAGCTCTTGATTGTTCAGACTGAATTTCAGGCCAACAAAGAGCGCCTGACTCTTTATGGAGTTTCGCCATCAGACCTTACAGTGGTAAATTTTAAGAAACCACATCTTGTTGTCCGCTCTCCAATCAGCGGCATTATAACCGAGAAACATGCTGTCGTTGGAGAGTTGTCCGATCCTTCAAAAAGTCTTTTCACGATTGTCGATCTCTCTTCGGTATGGGTGCTGGTGGACATTAATGAAAAGGATATAAGCAAGGTGGTTAAAGGGCATGCAGCAGTTTTTACTGTTGCGGCTTTGCCGGGCAAGGAGCTGCAGGGCCGGATTACCTATATCGCTGATATGGTTGATGAAGCTACTCATACGGTGAAGGCCCGTTTGACTGTTGCGAATCCCGCTCGAATATTGAAGCCGGAGATGTTTGCTACTGTTGAACTTGTCCAGACTTCTCAAGCTGAAACGGTTATTGCTGTTTCAGAAGAGGCGTTGCAGGAGGTTGATGGTAAAAAGGTTCTGTTTGTCACAAAAAACGGCAGTGATTTTTCAGCACGTCCTGTTGCAATTGGCCGCATTACTGATGGCAGGGTTGAGATTACTTCCGGTCTCGTTGAAGGAGAGCGTTATGCCGTAAAGGGCTCGTTTATTCTGAAGTCGGAGCTGAAAAAAGGCGAACTTGAAGGGGATGCGCCATAATGTTAGAAAAAATAATCAGTTATACATTACAGCGGAAGGGAATTGTCATCCTTCTGTCGCTGTTGATTATCACCTTCGGATTGTATTCGTACGTCCGGTTACCGATTGATGCTTTTCCTGATGTCACCAATATTCAGGTTGAAGTTGTCAGTCGTGCAGATGGCCTATCGGCAATTGAGATTGAACGTAATGTTACCTATCCGATTGAGATGGCAATGCGGGGCCTGCCCGATATTGAACAGTTGCGTTCGGTTACAAAGTTCGGCCTTTCTATTGTCACAATAGTGTTTAAGGATAATGTTGATATTTATTTTGCCAGGCAGCTTGTGTTTGAGCGTTTAGCTGAAGCGAGAGAAAAGGTGCCTAAAGGTGTTGAAGTTGCCATGGGGCCAATCGGCACTGCTATGGGCGAGATATACCAGTATACGCTTGAAGGCGAGATGCCCAAAGATCCTCTGCAAAAGAAGAGTTACCTGACAAATTTAAGGACAATTCAGGAGTGGATTGTGACTCCGCAATTGAAAAGCGTTGCCGGTGTTAATGAAATCAATTCGTTTGGAGGGTATTTTAAGGAGTATCAGGTGATTGTGTCGCCGGAACAGCTTATAAAATATGGGTTGACGGTTGAGGATGTCTATCGGGCTGTGGAAAATAATAATCAAAATGTCGGCGGAAATGTTCTTGAACGGTATTCAGATCAATATATCGTCCGCGGTGTGGGGTTGATTAAAGATATCAGCGATATCGAAAATATTGTTCTTAAATCGAAGCAGGGAACACCTACATACATCAGGGAGGTTGCCCAGATTAAGACCGGCGAAGCCGTTCGCATGGGTGCTGCGATGAAGAATGGTAAAGATGAAGCTGTAGGTGGTATAGTGATGATGCTGAGAGGTGCCAACAGTCGTGAAGTTGTGGGTCAGGTAGCCGAAAAAGTCAAAGAGATCAATGACAATAACATCCTTCCTGCCGGCATAAAAATAGTGCCGTATTATGACAGAAGTGATATTGTAAATGCAAGCGTCGGCACCGTTAACAAGGCGTTGATTGAAGGGTCGCTGCTCGTTCTCATTGTTCTGTATCTCTTGTTGAACAGCTTCAGGGGAAGTTTTGTCGTGCTGATCGCCCTACCGCTTTCGCTTTTGGCTACGTTTATTGTGATGAAGCTTGCGGGTATAAGTGCTAATCTGATGTCTCTCGGGGGGCTTGCAATTTCAATTGGAATGATAATTGACACGACAATTATTCAAGTTGAAAATGTGCAGCGGCATTTAAGCGAAGATGACGATAAACATCCGAAGTTCAATACGGTGCTTAAGGCGGTGATGGAGGTAAGAAAACCAAGTATTTTCGGGGAATTTATTATTGCCATTACCTTTCTGCCTATTCTTTCGCTTGCGGGTATTGAAGGCAAGATGTTTGGACCTTTAGCTGTAACTGTTGCTATTGCTCTTCTGGCATCGTTGTTTCTCTCTATATTTGTTATTCCGGCTCTCTGCATAATGTTTCTGAAACCCCAGCAGGAAAAAGAGAGTGTGTTGATGCGATATGCTTTGAAGGGGTATGTACCGCTTCTTGAGTATGCAATGCAGAGGAGAAAGCAAATCCTCGGTATCGCTGTTGGTTCGCTGATTATTTCGCTGTTTGTGTTGACAAGATTAGGTACGGAGTTTATTCCGACCATGGATGAAGGCTCTTTTGATATGGATGTATCGATGCTTCCCGGCGTTTCTCTTGCAACTGCCATGGAGGTGAACCAGCGTGTGGCGGCAAAGTTGAAGCGGTTTGATGAACTTGATATTGTTACATCGCGAACAGGGCAGACTGGTGTGGCTCTTGATACAAGAGGGCCGGATAAAACAGGGTATGTGGGCATATTCAAGCCGAAGAGTATGTGGAAGCGGGATATATCCAAAGAGGATTTGATCAATGAGATGCGTCAATCTTTGGAGCCGATTGCGGGGATCAGTTTCGGATTCAGTCAACCGATTCAGTGCAGAATTGATGAACTGGTTGCCGGAACACGGGCGCAATTGATTGTAAAGCTGTTTGGTGAAGATATTGATGTGCTGAATGCCAAGTCGGCTGAAATCACTAAAGTGCTTTCTTCAATCAAAGGGGGGACCGATCTGGTAGCTGAAAAGGTGTCGGGGCAGCCTTATCTGACGATCAATATTGATCGGGCAAAAATTGCGCGGTATGGCTTAAATATCAGTGATGTTCAGCATGTGATTGAGATAGCGGTTGGAGGGAAATCAGCTTCGAAATTTTATGAGGAGAACCGGAGCTTTGATATCACTATCCGTCTGGCGGAAGAACATAGAAATTCTGTGGAATCGATTAAAAACATTCTGGTTACCACAAAATCAGGCATGAATGTTCCGCTTGAACAGTTGGCTGAGGTGAAGATGATTGAGGGGCCGGTTCAAATTAGCCGCCAGGACGGCATCAGAAGAATCGGTGTGGAAATGAATATAAGCGGCAGGGATATTGGTGGTTTTGTTGCTGAAGCAAAGCAGA
>CAIVSG010000080.1 GCA_903908555.1 uncultured Chlorobiaceae bacterium
TATTGTCGAAGGTCATTGTGACGAGAGAGGAACCAGTGAGTATAATCTTGCTCTTGGAGAGCGTCGTGCAAACAGTGCAAAAGATTACATCGTTAATCTTGGTGTTGAAGCTGCTCGTCTGAAGACAACCAGCTATGGTGAGGAAAAACCATTTGCAGAAGGTCACACCGAAGAGGCCTGGGCGCAGAACAGAAGGGCTCACTTTGTTCCTGAATAGATGTAAGAGGCGGTTGTGAAATTTTGAAGAGTTGTGTGTGTTGTTCTTTTGTTTGTTGTTGAGTGTGTGGGTGGCTCGCAAGTCTGGTTCGGCTATAAGAGACCAGTCTTGCAAAGCCGCCAGGTATCAGCGAGGTGCTTCAGGCTCTGAGTGGATTCTAGAATTGAGACCACAAATTAGTGATAGAGACTGATTGAAAGAGATTACATTTATGAACGCATTGTACATACCCAGTAAAATATCAGCTTAAACAATGCTTATTTTTTCTTTGACCGGACACCACTGAATCACGATATGAACTTATTTATTAAGGGAGTGATCTGCTTTCTTGTCTTTTCCTGCTTTTCAATACCTCGTCAAGAGAGTGTAATCGCAAACCCTTCGGAAATCCCTCATGAGCAGCTGAACACTCAGCAGCAGGTGTCCGTACTTCCGGATGCTGAAAAAGTGAAATCTAATCTGACGCATCATGATTCAGGGGTTGAAATTGAGGTGTATCCTAGTTATGGTTATGCCTCTGAGTACGGAGTGTTTCTTGGCGTGGGGGCAACGGTTGAGGATTACGCTTTCAAAACCGAACCTTACCGCTACAGGATGCAACTGGACGGAGGCGCTGCAAGTGCAAATGATATTCGTTATAAATTACATTACAGTGGTGATTTTCGAACGCTCATCAAAAATACATCCCTTTTTGTTGAAGCTGGTACGTCAGGTCTTGATATCATTCACTTCTACGGGCTTGGAAACGAGAACTACTTTAATGGCATGGGCTTAGAGGAAAAAGATTTCGAAGTTTTAAATCAAGTCACCTCATTAAAGGCTTCATTGAGTTACCCGATGGATACAATTTATAAATGGAGCGCAGGCGTAGACGCGAAATGGGTAGGCCTTACGTTGAAACCCGGTTCATTTAATGACCTGCACAGAGTTGAAGTTCCGGGCATAAATACTGATTTTGCTGGAAGCATAACTCTTGGATTTCACTATGACTCAAGGGATAGTGGTGATGCAATTGAACAATTGTCCAGAAATCAAAAAAGTAATCCGGCATCTCAAGGTTCTACAACGGCGCTCAGTGGCATTCTGCTCAATCTGGAAGGAAAGTATTACCCGGAATTTTTTGGCAATCAAAACACATACGGAAAAATCAGTGGAGACTTTCGTTCCTATATTCCGCTTGTCTCATCTCGTTATTCAAGAGTTGTTTTCCGTTTTGGAGGAGAGAAAATCTGGGGTGAATATCCTTTTTACGAGGCAGCTTTTCTGGGCGGCTCTACTTCGCTGAGAGGTTATGACAAACAGCGGTTTGCCGGAGACGCCTCACTCTATGCTGGTTCGGAACTTCGTCTCTATATGGGCACCTTCAATCTTTTTGTTCCGGTTAAATATGGTCCGCTGTTCTTTGCTGAAACTGGCAGGGTGTTTCTTGACGGGGAAAATTCAGACGCATGGCATACAGGTGCGGGCGGGGGATTGTGGTTCAGTCTTCTTGAGTCCCGCTATACAGCAAGCATAGCCTATGGAAGAGGGTTTGATAACGGCCGCCTGCTGAATGATTATGGAATCTATGTCAGGACAGAATTCAGTTTTTGATGGTAATGCTTGCTTTCAGGCCGATTCCGGGGTGGTGATTCACGGTCAAACATTGTTATACCACAAACTTTTTTATCCAGGAGACGTACTTGTTCATCCAGTTCTGGAGGAATGATTTGCTCTCTGGTCCGATGTCGCCCTTCTCGTCGAATAGCCCGTCTTTTAGCTGGATAAATACTTCAGGTTGAGCAAGTGTCGGAACGTCAAGACATGCGAGAATGTTACGCAGGTGTTGCTGTGCTGCGGCTGTGCCGACGGCTCCTACCGAAACGCCTAAAATGCCTGCTGGTTTACCTTCCCAGGAGTTTTGGCCGTGAGGACGAGATGCGTGGTCGATTGCGTTTTTGAGGACACCCGGTATAGAACGGTTATATTCCGGAGTGACAAAGAGAAGCCCATGGGAGGACGATATTTCACGTTTTAACCGTTTGACTGATTCCGCCTGGCTATCATCATCATCCTGATTATAGAGCGGCAGGTCATCGATTTGAAGTTGCGTCAATGATAACTCAGGATGTTCAAGTCTTTCAACGGCTCTTGCCAGTTGGCGGTTAAATGAGCTTTTGCGAAGACTGCCAACGATAACTGCTATTTTGTATTCTGGCATAGTGCTCATGGTATAGATTTATAATATTTCGCCCAATACCCTTCATCGTTAATCAAGCTGTCATCAGTTAATCATCGATGCGCATCTTCCTCCGGGTCAGTAGAAATCGTTATTAAACAGCGTTTAAATATCGTGATGCGCTGTAATTATTGTAGAGATGCGATGGCAAAAGGTTGTAGTAGAGCTCTTCGTAATTATCCACCATACACTCTCTGGAAAAACGCTGTTCAAACTCTTTGCGGCAGGTTTTTCTCGATATCTGCTCCACATGATGAATAGCCTCAATAAAGTCAAGCTTTTTTTCACAGATAAACCCTGTCGTGCCATGGGTAATCACTTCCGGGGCTGAACCGCATCCTGTTACTATTACCGGTGTTCCGCAGGCAAGAGCCTCAATCATCACCAGGCCGAATGGTTCCGGCCAGTCTATGGTATTCAAGAGGGCTTTCGCATTTTTCAGTAGTTCAACCTTGCGCTTGTCATCAACCTCACCGACATAATCGATAAGAGGATGATTGAGCAGTGGCCTGATTTTTTCCTCAAAAAAGCCTTTGTCGGCCGGATCAATTTTTGCAGCAATTTTCAGTGGTATGTTGCATGCCCTGGCAAGCATGATTGCTTCCTGAGGCTTTTTCTCTTCTGAAAAACGACCTAGATAGAGAAAATAATCGTCAGGCTTGTCGTTAAACTCAAAGATGGATTCAGGGTAGCCGTGATAAATAGTTTTGACCCAGTTGACCTCCTTGACAGGACGCCGCTGGGAATCACTGATGGAGACATAGGCCATATCCGGATACGAACGCATTATTGCGGCAGTGTCACCAAGATCAAGCCTGCCGTGCATTGTCAGAACGGTTGGCACTTCAGATTTATAGGCATACGGTAAGGTCAGGAACTCGAGATGTGAATGAATAATGTCAAATTCATGAGCCATTTTTTCATAGACCCGGCTTAACATCATCATGTTTACCATTATCGGCGTATGCGGCTTTCGGCCAAGACGCAGGCTCTCTCTGATCGGGGCAACCAGCTTGGCTGTTGTCAAGGAGTCGCCTGAAGCAAACAGGGTGACGTCATGCCCCTTTTCGACCAGACCTTCAGTCAAATGATAGACAACCCGTTCTGTTCCTCCGTATTTTTTAGGCGGTACCCGTTCTACGAGGGGAGCAATTTGCGCGATGCGTAGTTTTTTCATGATACATCACTCCTTATGTATGAGTCCATTGGTAAAAAGAGGCTTTCAAAACGAGTGCTGTGTACCAGTGACTTACGCCCTTCGGATAACCATACTCTTATGGTAGTGAGTGGCTTTCCGATTATTCGGGAAATAGCACGGTGTTTGAGTCCGGAAATTGCCGATAACAAAACGGATAACCGGATATCTGCGATTTGTTTGAGCAGTTGCGTCTCAGGAGTTTCCCTGGAAAAACAGGGTGTTTCAGGCAGGTCGCATTTGTCGTCCTGATCAAGACTTTCAAGATAACAGGTTCTGAATGTTGAAAATATTTCACTGTCAGAACTTTCATTATCAACGTTCAGATAGGTACTGTTTACCAGTTCAGTGGCTTTTGTCTCTGAACCAGTCAGCCAATGGGCAAGGCTGTAAATATCATCCATTAAATCCAGCGGTGTTCTTTTTGCCTTGTTCATAATGCACCCCTTTTCTATAATTTCAATCACTCCCCTCTACGAACAGGCATGACTCAGTGATTTTTGTTGTTGGTGCCTCCTAGGCACGAAATGTTACTGCTTGTCTACTTTCTCTCCTGAAAGAGTACCACCCTATCGTTACCCTATATATACAAATATATATAAGATTTTTTAGATAGAGAGTAATTATTTACAAGAATTCCTGCTTTAATCTCTTTATTTGTTGATGAGTGTATATGTATGATATACATTATTACAGTAACTTGGCAGAAGATTATTTCCTCGGAGTCAAGATGATAGGGTAAAACGGAAGTGGCTATAAAACGGTTTATTGATTTTAATGCTATAAATTGCCTTGCTTTAGATTAAAGCTGTAACTCTCCCTGGCGTTTCTGGTCATGCAGTGCTCGTTTATAGTCCAAACATTTTCTACTTCCTGACATGCTGAACAAGAGTAAGAATACAAATAACATCGACCTCTCTGTGGAGCAACGCTACAAAACGCTCATTGCTGTATTCGATAGCATTGAACCCTCCCTTGTTATAGATCGTAGCGGCATGATCCTTGAAGCCAACAAAGCTTTTGCTGCAAGGCTCGGCATGCAGAAGCATGAGTGTATCGGCAAAAACGCTTATGACTTTATTGGCCCACAGCAGGCACTACATCGCAGAAAAAAGGCTGATGAGGCCCTCAGTACGGGTAACCCTGTCATATTTGATGAAGAACAAGATGGCCGCTTTGAGCGATTTACGTTTACGCCCATAGCTGATAGCAAAGGCAAGATGACACAGATCTCTATGAGCGTGCAGGATGTTACAGAGCTTTTCAGAAAAATGTTTGAAATGCACTCTGCAATCATGCTGATCATCGACCCTGGTTCAGGTCGTATCGTTAACGCCAATAATGCAGCAAGTGCGTTTTATGGATGGCCGATTGACCATCTCTGTCAGATGCATATACAGCAGATCAACACACTTTCTTCTGAAGAGATAAACGTGGCAATGGAAAAAAGCCGAGCAGGAGAGCAAAACCACTTTTTTTTCCAACATCGCAGATCTGATAACGTAGTTCGAGATGTTGAAGCCTTCAGCATCACTATTGAGATTGAAGGCAAAGGTTTTCTCTATTCAATTATTCATGACATTACCGAACGCAAGCTGGCAGAGAATCATCTTAAAAAACTGAGCGCCGCCATAGAACAAAGTCCGGCTATTGTTCTCATTACTGATCTTCATGGTACTATCGAATTTGTCAACCCGATGTTTGCGCAAGTTACAGGATACAGTGCAATAGAGGTACAAGGACAAAATACCCGTATCCTTAAATCAGGTCTGATGCCGGAGGCTCTCTATCAAGATCTCTGGAAGACAATTCTTTCAGGCGATATATGGTCGGGAGAAATGCAAAACAAAAAGAAAAATGGTGAACTCTACTGGGATCAGGTCGTGATTTCAGCCATTATGAATAAAGAGGGAGTGATAACCAATTTTATAGCTGTGATAATGGATATCACAGAAAAGAAAAAGATGGTTGATGAATTGATTGACGCAAAAGAAAAATCTGAAGAGAGCAGCCGATTAAAAACAGCGTTTCTCGGCAACATCAGCCACGAAATACGTACCCCTATGAATGGGATTCTCGGGTTTTCAGAGCTGCTCAATGACCCGCATCTTTCCGGAGAGGAACAGAGTGAGTATCTCAGCCTTATTCAACAGAGCGGGGAGCGTATGCTCGCCTTGATTAATGACCTCATGGATATCTCCAAGATTGATGCCGGGGAAGCTAAACTGGTAGAGTCCGATACGGTGGTTAATCAGCTCTTGCTTGCTCTTCAGGCATTTTTCAAGCCAGAGGCTGATAAAAAAGGATTGCAGTTAACCCTTACAAATGGTCTTCCTGATGCAGAGAGCATTGTCAAGACAGATAGCCTCAAGCTTAACCAGATATTGACCAACCTCATCCAGAATGCACTTAAATTCACCTCGAAAGGCAGCATTGATATCGGCTACAGCAGAAAAGAGAATATGCTTGAGTTTTATGTCATCGATTCAGGCAGGGGTATTGCCGGCTCTCAACAAGAGAAGATTTTCGAGCGCTTCAACCAGGCAGATTGCTCCTTGACCCGCAATCATGAGGGATCAGGTCTGGGGTTGAGCATTGCCAAGGCATTTGTTGAAATGCTGGGCGGTACCATCCATGTCGAATCAGTTGAGGGCGTTGGAAGTACCTTTTCTTTCACCCTTCCCTATAACCTTAACCACCCCGATCTCGTCCTGAGTGCAGAGAAGAATCCATCCCATCCCATTCATCCACCCTGGGCACTTCCCGGCACTGGACTCTGTATTCTTATATCCGATGATGATGCAATGAGCACCCTGCTGCTTCAACAGTTCTTTAAAAGCCAGGACATCACCTTCCTCTGTGCGGAAAACGGCTGGGAAGCCGTGGAGCTTGTACAGCACCATCCGGAGATCAATCTGGTGCTTATGGACATCAAAATGCCCATCATGAACGGGTATGAGGCAACCGGGCTCATCAAGAAGCAACGGCCAGAGCTGCCCATTATCGCCCAGTCGGCATTCACCTCAAAAGAGGAGAGGCGAAAAGCCAAAGAAGCAGGTTGCGACGACTTCATCACCAAGCCCATAAGGAAGAGCGAATTGCTCGAAAAGATGCATGAGTTGCTCTTATGGTAAGCTGGTTCATGTTGATGATGGATTAGAAGAGGTTTTTCGGGGATGTTGCGCTTTGCGTAGCTTGTGCCCGGGCGGGTGCGCTCAAGGTTTCAGACGTACGGGGTGTCTATTGGGTGTTGTACTTGTTTTGCAGGCATGTACCAGTGCATCAGTAGTCATAAATATTTTATACATTGGTATCCTATACCCCAGCATAAGTATATAGCAACTATCAGTTCCCTGTCAGCTGGTAATTTCTCTTTGTCCTTAACAGTACATTGCCCTCCATGGCAAAAATACCACACAGCAATAAATCGCGAGCACTGGCAGAGTTACGTACTCTCGGCGAAGAGTACCTCTTGAAAACTGGCGATTCAGCACTCAGTACCGAGCGCTCAGCACTTTCTTTATCACCGGATGAGATACTCAGGCTTGTCCATGAGCTGGAGGTTCATCAGGTCGAGCTGGAGATACAACAGGAAGAATTGGGTCGGAGCAGGCTTGAGCTTGAGGATAGTCTCAGCTTGTACACTGATCTTTACGACTTTGCCCCAACAGGGTATTTGACATTGGCGAGGGATAGTAAGATCCATCAGGCCAACCTGACAGCCACCAAACTGCTTGGCGTTGACCGACCACGTCTACTCGGCCTGCACTTTAAACAATTTATTGTTCCGGAGGATTATCGGGTAGTTGATGCCCTGCTCGAAACAGTGTTCACCAAGAGAGTCCATGGAAGCTGCGAGGTGAGGCTGCCGGCCTCTGCATTCAAGCCATCCGGGGTTCATTCTCAGCACACAATTCGCACTTTACACCTGGATGCCGCAGTAAGTGATGCTACTCATGCATGCATGGTTACTCTCTCGGATATTACCGATCAGAAGGTTGCTGAAGAAGGTTTACGCAAGAGTGAGCGTAACTTTCGTTCCATTGTCGAGCAAATCACCGAGGTTGTTTATGTAGCTAATTCCAAGGGTATCCTGACCTTTGTGTCACCGCTTATGGAGTCTGTTTTCGGGTATAATGCCGATGAGGTTATTGGTCACTCCTTTACCGACTACATGGTGGAAGAAGAAATTCCTGAAGCCTTACAGGTATTCAATAACACGTTATTGCATCAGGAGAAGAATCTTGTTTATGAATTCAAGTTCAAGAAAAAAAACGGTTCAGTTTTTTACGGGGAGGTTCATTTTCAATATTACGAGGATCAGGCGCTCTCCGGAATGATCGGATTGATCCGTGATATGAGTGAGCGCAAAAGGCAGGAAGGTATCCGTCAGGAATATGACCAGTGATTGCTTGAAAACGAGCAATATCTCATAAGTATTTTCAATGATGTTAATTTCAGTGTTTTTATTGTTGATGTGCTGCGGGACGGCACCTACCGCTATAAGGAAAACGATGCGGTCAATGCGAAACTGATCGGCATCCTTGCTGTTGATTTTTCAGGAAAAACCCCGGTAGAGGCGTTTGGCGCTGAAGCAGGTAATACGGTCAACCGTAACTATGATGTCTGTGTTAAAGGCGGCATCCAGATAAAGTATGAAGAGTGTATCCATTTCCACGGCAAAGAGATGTGGTGGGAAACCGCATTGAATCCTGTTCATGATGCCAGTGGCCATATCTACAGAATTATCGGCACGACTACGGAGGTCACTGAGCGCAGGCAGCAGGAAATAGCTCTGAAACAAAGTGAAGAGCGGTTCAGGGCGATGTTTGAGCAGCATTCTGCCATTCAGTTAATTGTTGATCCCGAGACGGGCACTATCATCAATGCTAATAAGGCAGCAGCCGACTATTACGGATGGTCAGTTGAAGAGCTTTGCACGATGCTTCTCCATCAAATCAATCCACTCACTCACGAAGAGTTGCTGGGCGAAATGCAGACAGGCATATCGACAGGGATAAATCAGTTTTCGTTTCAACACCGCAAAAAAGATGGCACTCTTCGTGATGTAGAGGTATTCAGTAATCCAATTATCATCGATGGCAAAAAGCTTTTTTATTCCATAATCCACGACGTCACCGATCGAATACTGGCAGCTGAAGAGAGCGACCGCTTAAAGTCGGCGTTTCTGGCAAATATCAGCCATGAGATACGTACTCCCATGAACGGTATTATGGGCTTTTCAGAACTGCTCAAGGAGCCTCAACTTTCCGGAGAGGAACAAACTGAGTATCTCGGCCTTATTCAACAGAGCGGGGAGCGGATGCTCGCTCTGATTAATGACCTCATGGATATCTCCAAAATTGATGCCAAAGAGGTAAAACTTGTAGAGTCTGAAACATCGGTCAATCTGCTCGTGCGTGATCTCCTGGCATTTTCGAGGCTTGAAGCTGATAAAAAAGGGTTGCGCTTAAGCTGTACGACAGGGCTCCCGGATAATGAAAGCATCATTACAACCGATAGCGGCAAACTGACCAAGATATTGACGAACCTGATTCAGAATGCCATGAAGTTTACCTCAAAAGGGGGCATTGATATCGGGTACAGCAGAAAAGATGAGATGCTTGAGTTTTATGTTATCGATTCAGGCATAGGTATTCCTGAAGACAACAAAGGGAAGATATTCGAGCGATTCCATCAGGCAGATAACTCGCTGACCCGTGCCCATGAAGGATCAGGTCTGGGGCTAAGCATTTCTAAGGCATTTGTTGAAATGCTTGGCGGCACAATCCATGTCGAATCGGTTGAGGGCGCAGGCAGCACATTCTCCTTCACCATCCCCTATAACCCAGCAACCCATTTGCCGACTGCCAACTGCCCACTGCCGACTGTGTTCACCTTTCTCATCGCCGAAGATGATGATGTAAGCACCCTGCTGCTTAAACGAAACTTGAAGGGAGAAGATATTACGTTCCTCTGTGCGGAAAACGGCTGGGAAGCGGTTGAACTGGCGCAGCATCACCCGGAAATCAATCTGGTGCTTATGGATATTAAAATGCCCATCATGAACGGGTATGAAGCCACAAGGCTCATCAAAGAGCAGCGGCCAGACCTGCCCATTATCGCTCAGTCAGCATTTACTTCAAAAGAGGTGAGAGAAAAAGCCAAAGAAGCAGGTTGCAATGACTTCATCACCAAGCCCATCAGCAAGAGCGAACTGCTCGAAAAGATGCGGGGGCTGCTGCACTGGAAGAGCGGTTAGCATAAATCCTTTTATGGAAAAAGATATTTAAGTAATACATTACGCATAGGAATATTGAGAGTATTTCTCTTTGATACTTATTCATACCTCCTTCGAGGGGGCTCCGCAACAGAGACCCATTAGTACGAAAAGCTTGCTTTATCAAAAACGATATTGAAATAAGAAGCGCCGTTCCATTCGGACTGGAATTTACTTGTTGTCCGGTAACGGGATCAGTTCAGGCTCAACATGCCGAAAAAAAAATCCTCCACCACGCCAGTCAATTTATCTGATTTGAGGGCTCACGCTGAAAAGCGTCACCAAGTCCTGCAATTGAAAAGACCTGATTATTTATCTTCACCTCTGGATATCCTCCGGATTATCCATGAGCTGGAGGTTCACCAGATCGAACTTGAACTTCAGCAGGACGAACTTATTCAATCCAGAGAGGAACAGGCTCAGCTGAAAACAGAGCTTGAGCGCAGTCTGGAGCGCTTTACCGAGCTTTATGATTTTGCCCCGTTGGGCTATGTTACACTTTCACGCGACAGCAAGATAGTTGAGGCAAACCTGACTGCTACCAAAATACTTGGCTTGAATCGCTCCCAGTTAGTAGGTAATCTGTTGACAAACCTCTTTATCCCTGAAGACCGTCAAGTAATCCATGGTTTGCTTGAAAAAGTGGTTACCAGGAAGCAGCATGGCTACTGTGAAGCCACTCTTTTGCCTGACAAATCACTGTTTTTCAAGGCTGAAGATTCATTTGCTGGTCACATCTTTCGAATCGATGCTTTAATCAGTGATGGTTCTTATGATTGCAGGGCCATTTTAACGGATGTTACTGATCAAAAGATTTCTGAAAATGCTCTCAAACAGAGCCAGTACAAGTTCAGAATGCTCTTTGAAGGCCACTCCTCCATCATGATGGTTATTGATGAAACAGGCTGCATCATTGACGCCAACCCGGCAGCAGCTGCTTTTTATGGCTTGCCGATTGAAACGCTCTGTACGATGCATCTTGATTCTATAACCATGAGATCACATGAAGAGGTAATGAGTGATCTGGTAAAATTCAGAGCATCAAAGCAAAATAAATTTATAACGCTTCACCGTAAAGCAGATGGTTCATTACGTGATGTAGAGGTCATAAAAAATACGATAGCAATAGGAAGCACCATCGTTTTCTATTGCATCATTAACGACATCACCGAACGCAAGCAGGCAGAAAAATTGCTTTTAGAGAGTAATGAGCGCTATCGTTCACTTTTTGAAAACATGCTCAACGGCATTGCATACTGCAGTATGATTTTCGAAAATGATCGTCCGGTTGATTTTATCTATGAGCAGGTCAATGCCCGATTCGAAATACTGACCGGCTTGACCAATGTTGAAGGCAAAAAGATTTCAGAAGTTGTTTCAGGTATCCATGAAATACATCCTGAACTTCTTGAAATATATGGCCGGGTAGCGACAACCGGCATACCTGAACGCTTTGAGTTTTACCTGGAGCCACTCAAAATATGGCTTGAAATCTCAGCCTATAGTCTTCAAAAAGATAACGTTGTAGCCGTATTCGACAATATAACTGCACGCAAGGTGGCTGATGCTGAAATAATAAAGCTGAGTGCGGCGCTTCAGCAAAGCCCAACGGTTGTTATCATAACCGACCCTCTGGGCAATATTGAATATGTCAATCCGGCATTTACGGCCCACACCGGGTATGCAGCAGAAGAGGTCATAGGCGAAAATCCCCGCATTCTTAAGTCAGGCCTCATGCATGATTCGGTCTATGAAGATCTCTGGAAAACAATTCTTTCAGGCAGGATTTGGCGTGGCGAGTTCCAAAACAAAAAGAAAAACGGTGAACTTTTCTGGGAACGAGCCGTTATTTCTGCACTACTGAATAAAGAGGGTGTGGTAACCAATTTTGTGGCGGTAAAGGAGGATATCAGTGAAGAGAAACAACTCTGGGATGACTTGACTGAGGCTAAAAATCATGCAGAAGAGAGTGATCGCCTGAAATCAGCGTTTCTGGCCAACATCAGCCACGAAATACGTACCCCGATGAATGGTGTTATGGGCTTTGCAGAACTGCTCAAAGACCCGCATTTTTCTGGTGAGGAGAAGGAATCGTTCATTGAACTTATCAATCGAAGTGGTCAGCGCATGCTGGCTCTGATTAATGATCTTATTGATATTTCGCGTATTGACGCCAGAGATGTGACGGTCGAGATAACCGGAACACCCGTTAATACGATGTTGGGGGATCTTTATGCTTTGTTTAAGCCTGAGGCTGTCAAGAGGGGGTTGCGTTTAACCTATAGGTCAGAACTTTCCGATAGCGAAAGCATCATTTTGACCGACAGCGCCAAGCTTTACCAGATATTGACGAACCTGGTACAGAATGCCATGAAGTTTACCTCTAATGGCGAAATTGATTTCGGCTATAAAAGAATTGACCACATGCTTGAGTTTTATGTAATTGATTCCGGCAGAGGTATTCCTGCAGACCAAAAAGGGAAGATATTCGAGCGATTCAACCAGGCAGATAACTCGCTGACCCGTGCCCATGAAGGATCAGGTCTGGGGCTAAGCATTTCTAAGGCATTTGTTGAAATGCTTGGCGGCACCATAAAGGTAGAGTCGGCAGAGAGTGCGGGAAGTACCTTTTCTTTCACGTTGCCCTATAATCCAGCCCTTCAAGCTGAGCCCCCAGGTGTTTCCTTCTCGGCACTCGGCACTCAGCACTTTCCTTCAGCATTCTCATCGCTGAAGACGATGCCATGAGCACCCTCGTGCTTCAAAAGAACCTCAAAGGCGAAAATATCAGCTTCTATTGTGCCGTAAACGGCTGGGAAGCGGTTGAGCTCGTTCAGCACCATCCGGAAATCAATCTGGTGCTTATGGACTTAAAAATGCCCATCATGAACGGGTATGAGGCAACAAGGCTCATCAAAGAGCAGCGCCCAGACCTGCCGATTATCGCCCAGTCAGCATTTACGTCAAAAGAGGAGAGGCAAAATGCCAAAAAAGCAGGGTGCGACGACTTCATCACCAAGCCCATCAGCAAGAGCGAGCTGCTCGAAATGATGCAGAGGTTGCTTAAGTGGTAAGCAGATTCAACAGCTACTCAATATTTTCTATCGAATCAGCTCTAAGAAGTAGACCAAAACGCGGAGTAGCGAGTGCCTGTATCAGCTGATTATTGTCTGGGTTCAGCAATTTCAAAAAACATCATATAGATCTGGTAAGGTTTTGTGTCCCCTTGTCGTAAGAGTGGGACGGCGCTCACTTTGATCCATAAATGTTTTCCCGTAGACTGGACTACACGCAGAACAATACTGCTGACTGAAATTCCTGAGCGTAACGCAATTACAGCAGGATGCTCTTCGGGGGGAAAAGCTGTGCCATCTGGCCTCATAAGTTTCCACGGAAGCTCAGAGATGGTTTCGCCCTGCATATCTTTCAGTGCAATCCCTGTAATCCGCTCAGCTTCCGGATTTGCCATCACTATTTTTCCATTAGAATCAAGAAGTGTAGTCCCGACTGGCATTGTTTCAAATAAAAGCCGGAAACTCTCCTTATGCTCCTGGAGACTATGTTCCAGTTGCTTTGCAACAGTGATATTCTCAAAGGTGATCACCAACCCAATGATGCGATTGTCCTGAGTTCGGTAGGGCATGATCTTAACTAAAAACCAGCGTCCATTCGTTGCTGAAATCTGCTTTTCAGTAAAAACAAGAGTATGGAGCACTTGATGGGCATCCTCAATAAGGGCAGGGTAGTCCAGATCAGTCACAATGTCTGTTATAGGACGTCCAACATCACTGGCAATAAGCTTTATAATGGAGGTTGTCCGGGTGGTGAATCGTCTTATGTTAAGCTCATCATCAAGGAAGAGTGTTGCAATATCAGTGCTGTTCAGCAAATTTTTCATATCATTGTTTGCCGTCGACAGGTCACTCACTTTGACTTGCAGCTCCTGATTCACCGTCTGCAACTCCTCGTTCAGCGACTGCATCTCCTCTTTTGAGGTCGTCAGCTCCTCGTTAGTACTCTGCAGCTCCTCATTGGTCGATTGCATCTCTTCATTTGTAGATTTCAGCTCCTCCTCCGAGGTCTGCATCTCTTCACGAATGGCAACAATTTCATCTCTTGCCTGTATAAGCTCCTCTTCCTGCGACGCGGTACTGCTGCCTATATCTTTTTTGGACCTTTGAGGATGTCCGTCCCTCAATTTCGTTTCATTTGCAATGTCACGAAAAACAATCAAGACCATGCCTTTCAAAGCTTCCGGCGCCTCCAGGAGTTTAACGGTTACATCAACAATCTGTCCCCCTCCGTTTGTTCCAACAATCAACCCCTTTTTGGTTATCTCCCCTTTCTGTTGGACGACACTGCTCAAAAGACTATTCAATTCGTAACGCAAACCTTCGCGAGCCATGGCAATGACATTCATATTGGCCTTTCCAGCTGCCGGCTCAAGATATTTACCTGTTCGCCCACTGATATAAATGATATCACCTTTATCATTCGTCAAGAGCGAAGCCGGCGCATAATCCTGTAAGAGTAACTTGTCAATAATAGATTTCATGTTATGCTCTGAAAATGTTGATTCCATTGTAAACTCAGAAGTTTCCGATTTTTTCTGCTTTGGATTGGGAGGCATTATCGGGAAATGAACAGCCGCTATTCGCAAACGTTGATGAATCTTCCTGAAAAGGCGTAAATGACTCTCAATTGGCTCAAACAGATGGGCTTCAGAGCCCAAAGACTCAGCACTTCCCAGAAAGAGTATCCCTCCAGGATTAAGGCTGAAATGAAACAAGGTGAGAATTTTTTTCTGGAGTTCTTGCTCCATATAAATCAGCAAATTCCGGCATACAATTATATCAACCTTGGTAAAAGGGGGGTCCATAGCAACATTATGAGAGGCAAAAACTATAGTTTCACGAAGCTCTCTTTTTACCTTATAGCCTTGGTTTTCCACTTCAAAGAAACGTTGAAGGCGATCCGGAGAAACATCTGCCACTATATTGGAACGATAAACTCCTCGACGAGCATACTCGATAGCATCTTTATCAAGATCAGTTGCAAAAATCTGGATTTTTAAATTTCCTGCAACCTTCAAAGAAGTAATGACTTCCATGAGCACCATAGCAAGAGAATAGGCCTCCTCACCAGTAGAACATCCGGCTATCCAAGCCCGCACGACACTTCCAGATGCTTTTGCGGCGATAATAGACGGGATAACCGTCTCCTTCAAAGAGTCCCATGACTGTGGATCACGGAAAAAACTTGTCACCCCAATCAGCAGCTCCTTAAAAAGCAGTTGCGTCTCATGAGGGCTCTCCTGAAGAAACCTGATATAGTGAGTAATCTTAGCAATCTGGTGAATGCCCATACGCCGTTCAATGCGACGGTACATGGTGTTTTTCTTGTAAAGCGAAAAATCGTGACCGGTATGGCTCCGCAAAAGAATGACAATTTTCTCCAAGGCACTTTGAGCCTTCTCCTCAATCACTGCAGGATGGCGGGTAATGATATGAGGAGCATGTTGTAGATAATCCTGAATCTTTTTCGGCAGTTCCTCCACTGGTGCGATGATATCAGCATGACCATCATTAATAGCACTTCGGGGCATTCCGTCAAACTTGGAAGATGCCGGGTCCTGCACAAAAACCATACCCCCCTTTTCCTTTATAGCACGTAGTCCAAGTGTTCCATCAGAACCCATACCTGAAAGAATCACGCCAATTGCTTTATGCTGAAGATCAACCGCCATGGAGCTGAAAAAATAATCAATCGGTAACCGCAAACCTCGAGGCTTCACCATATCAAGCAAATGCAGTACCCCGTGCAAAATCGAGATATTATGATTCGAAGGAATAACATAAACATGATCCGGCTTGACGATGAGCCTGTCGGTGACCTCCAGAACAGGCATTGCTGTTGACCGCTGCAGAAGCTCAACCATCATACCCTTGTATGTCGGATCAAGATGCTGAACAATCACAAAAGCCATACCACTTCTGGGCGAGACATTATTCAGGAAGAGCGTAAGCGCTTCAAGACCTCCGGCTGAAGATCCAATGCCGATTATGGGAAAAGCAATGACCGTATTTTTCTTGACATCATTTGTTTTCGGCACTTTTTTTGAACGTCCTATAGACGATTCCCGCCCCATAATGCTTCTCCATGTTGAAGTATTTTTGTTCCGTCCCTGAACTCTTTTCCGTGTCATCCCGACCGAAGGGAGGGATCTCTACTACAACCCGAATATCGTAACGAGAAAAATGTTAGTCCTGACAATATACCGTTAATAGTTTCTCAAAACTGAACGTATTCCTGGTAACAGACCGGTATTGGCCAGAGCGCTCTCTGTTGAGTGATGTCAGGGTTTTGCTGGATGTGCTTGTGCATTACTATTCATAAATATATGTATACATTGATGTTCAATAGCTTAGAACAATTTATGGAGAATAAATCAGCTCCTTGTCGGCTTGTAATTGCTCATCCTTCTTAACAGCAGGGTTGCTAAATAATGGCAAAGAAGCAGAAAAGCATTAATCCATCCACTTCGAGTGATTTTCGTTCTCAGACTGAACAGCGCCTTGAGAAAAATCACCACGAAGGTGGTCTCTCCACCCTCAGCACTACTTCCTCATCAGATGAGACGCTCAGGCTTGTCCATGAGCTCCAAGTTCATCAGGTCGAACTTGAAATGCAGCGGGAAGAGCTTACTCAGTCCAGATTAGGATTCGTTAAAGAATAATCATAACTAATTCAGATGGAAATCGGATCAATTCTGTAGTTCCATTCTCCATGAAATTCATTTCGTGTGATCCGGATTTTTTCAAACTCCTCGTCACTGACTTTGATGCCTGACGGATACAA
>CAIVSG010000081.1 GCA_903908555.1 uncultured Chlorobiaceae bacterium
AGAATCATTGGGTTGAGCAATGTCTATTGGGGCAGGGTTGCAGCTTTTTTGCCCTGCCGTCTCCGTTTTTATGATGCCAATGACGATCATCTTGCTTTCCCGGGAAGTCCGCTGTGGCTGAAAGGGTATCTCAACACCTATCTTTCAAGCGTGCAGCTGATGTTCAGTGTGAGCCCGGAGTTGACAGCCCGCCTCCGGGTGCCATCCGGTGTAAGGTGTATTGAACTTGGCAACGGAGTTGAGTTCACTCATTTCGCCACTCCATCCAACCTTGTTCCGGCCGGACTAACTGGATTGAATGCGCCGATTCTCGGCTACGCGGGAGCCATGGACTGGCTTGATACAGCACTTGTCGCGGCTGTTGCCCGGGCATGGCCTGATTACTCGATTCTCCTGATTGGTCCGGCGTATGAGCATGAGTGGTGGAAAAAGCAGGGTATTATTAATACAATGCCTAATGTGCACTATGTTGGCAAGGTGGAGTATGCCGAACTGCCCGCCTGGGTTCAGCACTTTGATCTTGCTCTGATGCCGCTGCTCCGTAATGAGCTGAAAGGCGTTTCTCATCCCAATAAACTCTATGAATATAGTGCCTCGGGTGTACCGGTGCTTTCGATTGACTATTGCAGTGCAGTCCAGAGGGCGAGGGATGTGCTCCATGTTGCCGCTTCTCCGGAAGAATTTGTCCGCATGGTACCCGAAGCCCTTGCAGACAGCAGAAGGGAGGCGCGGCAGGCATTTGCCCGAGGGCATAGCTGGGATGTGCTTGCTGCAACTATGGTGCAGGAGCTGCAGAATGCTTATCAGGAGCAGTCAATTTGAATCGCAATAGTGTTATAGCCGGTCAGGCAGGTTTTTCCTTTGCCGGATTTCTTTTCGGCCAGGCTTCCCGGTTTGGTTTTAACCTGCTTGTTGCAAGAGTGCTTGATGCTGATGCGCTCGGTACTTACGCTCTTGCTGTTGCTGTTATCCAGATTTCCGAGGTTGTTGCCATAGCTGGGCTTGATTCGGGGTTACTGCGCTTTGTGAGTAGTAACAGCAGCGATCCTCTCCGTCAAAAGGCCGTAATTGGTTCAGCTCTCAAAACGAGTCTGTTTCTTTCATTCGTTGTAGCACTTCTTCTGCTTCTTTTTTCAGGGAACATAGCCTCGATGCTCCACGGAAGCAATCTTCTGCAGCTTACACTCTGCTGCTATGCCGCAGCAATTCCCTTCAATGTTGCAACAATGCTTTATGGTCATGCCATACAGGGGTTCAGCAAGCTTCAGCCGAAAATAATTGCAACCCAGATAGTAAGCCCTCTTTTGCTGCTCCTTTTAACCCTGCTTTTTCGCTATACGGCTGGTCAGAAAGCAGCTCTTTTTTTCCCTTTTGGTCTCTCTGCAGCAATAGCATTTTTCTGGATTCGCCCCTATCTGTCGAAAATAAGCGGCGTTCTTTCAATGGATATTCTGCGAGCCTCTTATGACAGGAGCATGATGGCCTATGCGTTGCCGTTCATGGTGGTCTCGCTCTTGAGTATGATGATGCACTGGCTCGATGTCGTCATGCTTGGTATGCTCACCGATACGGCCACGGTTGGTCTCTATCATCCTGCAGCCAGAACTGCTGGTCTTATTCGTGCGGTGCTTCTTGCTTTTGCCGGAATCGCTGCACCGATGATTGCTGCATTGCATACAGGGCAGGAGAGTGCGGAGATCGGAAGGATCTATAAAATGGTGACTCGATGGATTATCGGGCTGGTTGTTCCTCCGGTTATTCTTTTCATGCTGCTTCCCGAGCCGGTGCTCGGAGTATTCGGTGCAAGGTTTGCTGCAGCCAGTAACGCCCTTCTGCTGTTGACAGTGGCCTCTTTTCTGCAGGTCTGTTTCGGGCTCTCATCAACACTGCTGGCAATGACCGGGTATGCGAGGCTCAGTCTTTACAACGCTCTCGGAGCTCTTGGGTTGCAGGTTTTCCTGAACCTTATCCTGATACCGCGGTTTGGAATAACCGGTGCAGCTTTAGCTTCATTGCTGGTATTTTTTCTGCTCTCAGCTCTCCGCCTTTCGGAGGTGTTTATTCTGTTAAAGATTCATCCATTCGGTTATGCGTTGTGGAAACCGCTTGCAGCAGGTCTCGTCGCAGCGCTTCTCCTTGGCTTTGCTCGCCCCTGGCTGCTCACTCTACCGGTGTTTGCGGGATTTTTGACGGGTGCCCTGCTCTCCGTCTGCAGTTATATCGCATTGATGCTGCTCCTCAAGTTGGAGCGTGAGGAAAGAGAGATTATTTTCAAATTTATCCCCTTTATTAACAAAGAAACAAAGTGATGCCGCTTGTGAAGAAATCAATCCTGCTGTTTCTTATTGTATTTGCCGGCTATACGGTTCTGGCACTCTTACTCTTTTACCCCCTCGTGTTTGGGTCGAATATCCTTGTTGCACCTGACACTCTCGTTCCCCTTGTGTCAACGATTGCCCTCGACCGGGTTTATGAGGCAACCGGGAGCTATCCGCTCTGGCAGCCATGGATTTTTTCGGGTATGCCGACTGTGGAGGCATTCAGTTATCTGAGTGGACTCTACTATCCCAACCTGTTTTTTAACCTCTTTCAAACCAGCGGTATTTTCCTTCAGTTGCTTCATCTTGCATTTGCAGGTTTCGGATTGTTTCTTTTTTTGCGGGACTGCCGACTTTCAACAATTGCTGCGTTTTTCGGCGGAGCTGTGTTTATGCTCAACCCCTCTATGACGGCGATGCTGGTGCACGGTCATGGCAGTCAGCTTATGACAGCGGCATATACGCCATGGATGCTCTGGGCGATGAGGCGGCTTGTTGAGCGGGGAGGGCTCACTGATGCAGGTATTCTTGCTCTTGTTGCCGGTTTCCAGCTGCAGCGGGCTCATGTGCAGATTGCATACTATTCGTGGATGCTTGCGCTGCTGTTTCTCTTGTTTCTTCTCATTTCCCGCAGGGAGAGCATGCAAAAAAACCTGAAGCTCACCCTGCTCGTTCTCCTCGGGCTTGCCTGCGGTGTGGGGATGTCGGCTTCGATTTATATACCGGCATCTCAGTATGCAGCCTATTCAGTCAGGGGAATGGCGGCCGGTGGTGGAGGCGCTTCATGGGACTATGCCACACTCTGGTCTATGCACCCATTGGAACTTCTGACCTTTCTCTGTCCTGGAACTTTTGGTTTTGGAGGGGTCACCTACTGGGGGTTTATGCCGTTTACCGACTTTCCGCATTATGCGGGAGTTGGAGTGCTTCTGCTTGCAATTGGAGGTGCTGCATCGCGCAGAAATGAGCCGTTGACCTGGTTTTTGATGTTCGGAATGCTGCTTTTCCTGTTCTTATCGTTCGGGAGTTTTTTTACTCCTGTTTTTAATCTCTTCTATTATGCAGCCCCCTTATTCAGCAAGTTCAGGGTTCCATCGATGGCTCTTATCATAGTATATCTTATTCTGGCCTTATTTGCTGCTGCAGGAGTTCAGGAATTGCTTCAGTGCCAGTCGGATCGCCTGAAGAAACCTCTTTATAAAGGAGCTCTTGCTTTAGCGGGATTGCTGTTTCTTTTTCTTGTGTTTGGACAAAGCATTGAGGGATTTTTCCGTTCACTCTATCCTGATCCAGCCGTTGGAGGCTTTAATATGGCCTTTATGGTCAATAAAGTGCGGTGGGAGCAACTGAAGGATAGTTTTCTTGTCGTTATGCTTGTAGCAACTCTCTCGTTCGGAGTGCTCTGGATTATTATTAAAAACAGCATCTCCAGGAAGTTATCAGTTGTACTGCTGCTTCTCATCGCACTTGGCGACATACTTTCGGTTGATCTGCAGATAGTTAACCCATCGGAAGCCTCTCTGCGCCCCCCGGTTTTTACAGACAGCGCTATTGTGGATCGTGCTTTCCGCCCTGATGACATTACCAGCTATCTGGCGTCAAGGAAAGGGTTGTTCAGGGTCTATCCTGCCGGAGCGCTTTTCGCAGAAAACAAGTTTGCTCTTTTTGGTATCGAGTCGGCAGGCGGATACCATCCGGCAAAACTCAAGCTCTATGAAGAGTTTCTTGCAAAAACAGGAAACCTTGCCAGTCTGAATATTCTTAGAATGTTGAATGTTGTCTATATCATCAGTCCGGAACCTGTTGTGCATCAGGCACTCGAAATGGTAAAGACCGGTTCACTCCAGCTGGCAGCCGGCCCGCTTATGGTCTATGTCTACAGGCTTCAGGGAGTGCTTCCCAGAGCATGGTTTGCCGCTCGCGTGACAGCATTAAAAGCAGACGAAAATGTGTTTCAGAGGCTTCTTGATGATCAAGGCCCATCCGGGGAGGCCTATGTCGATGGTGCTTCCTGGACAGGAAAACGGACGTTTTCCACAGCAACAGTGACATCCGTCACGGTAAAGCCTGAGATGATGGATCTCCGTGTTTCGGCTCCGGGCGAGGCATTTCTGGTTGTCAGTGAACTTTATTATCCCTTGCGGTGGAAGGTGAAGGTTGACGGTCATAATGCTTCAATGATAAAAGTGAACGGATTGCTTCGGGGAGTCATCATTCCAGCTGGAAGTAATCGTGTACATTTCTATTATGACAGAAGCGGCTTTGAAACGGGTCGATGGATATCTCTTGGCGCATTCGCCATTGCAATACTACTGATTTCAGTAGGTGTGGTTGCGGGTCGTTTTCGCACGAAGCCAAGGAGATGATCCCGAAAGAACGGTAAATTTTTAGAAAGTCTTAACAGTTTTTACCGGCTTTGAGATATCTCTGTGAAGGGGTAATGGAGGTGAGTATAGATATTTTGTCAAGAGAACAAAAATGATGAATTAGGTTTTGTTTTTTTTTATAATTCTCTTACATTGGTTGTCCTTATGGAATTTTTAGGATTGCGTCTTTTGTAATCAGAGGTTTTTAAATAGAAAGAGAGTTTTAGTATGCCGACGATTCAGCAGCTCATCAGGCTCGGAAGAAGTGTAAAAGTAGTAAAGACGGCGTCACCGGCGCTTGATAAATGCCCGCAGAAACGAGGCGTTTGTACTCGCGTTTACACGACTACACCAAAAAAACCTAACTCAGCGTTGCGGAAAGTTGCGCGTGTAAGGTTGTCTAATAAAATTGAGGTTACAGCATATATCCCGGGAGAGGGTCACAACCTGCAGGAGCACTCGATC
>CAIVSG010000082.1 GCA_903908555.1 uncultured Chlorobiaceae bacterium
AAAAACTGCTGATTTATTATTCCCGTTGCACCACGCCTATGATAATAGATTTATTTTCTTTAAATAAAATCAAATCCAACGGCATTCGTGCAAGTTACTAACAAGAAAAATCAATGACAAACTTGATGACCGCCTATCAGGGAGAACCCGGAGCATACAGCGAGATAGCTGCGCTCAGGATCGGAGAGCCAAAACCATTTGAATCGTTTGAAGAGGTTTTTGCAGCCGTTGAAAACAATAAGGTTGCGTATGCAGTCATCCCGATAGAAAATTCACTCGGGGGAAGCATTCATCAAAACTATGACCTGCTGCTGCAGCATCCCGTTACCATCGTAGCCGAGACCTTTGTCAAAGTTGAGCACTGCCTTCTTGGTATCCACAATGCAACAATAGAAAACGCAAGAAAAGCGCTTTCTCATCCTCAAGCACTTGCGCAATGCCGTAATTTTTTTGCAACACATAAGAACATTAAGCCGGAAGTCGCCTATGATACTGCCGGCAGTGCAAAAATAATCGCCGCCGAAAAAGATCCAACACAACTTGCAATTGCTTCAAAAAGGGCTGGAGAACTTTACGGTCTGGAAATCCTGCAGGAAAATCTTGCGGATGAAGAGTGGAACATTACGCGATTTTTCTGTATTTCACATTCAGAAGTAAGCGATCCGCTATGCTTTAAAACAAAACTGGACACCTCACAGCACAAAACATCCATTGCGTTCACCCTTCCCAATGTACAGGGTTCACTATTTAAAGCACTGGCAACATTTGCCATACGGGATATTGATCTATCAAAAATAGAATCGAGACCATTCAGAAAAAAAGCGTTTGAGTATCTTTTTTATGTCGATTTCGTAGGACATCAGCAGGACTCGAATATTCACAACGCACTGAACCATCTCAGGGAATTTGCAACGATGGTCAAGGTGCTTGGAAGTTACGGAGTCGTTACAGAATGAACAGTAATCAACTTGAATTCTTTCTTCCTGCCGAACCGGAATTAAACGTAGAAAAGATCACGCCACAACAAGAAAAGCCTGCCCTTTTTCTGCTCGATGGCATGGCGATTATCTACCGTTCCTTTTTTGCCTTGCAAAGAGCAGGCATGACAAGCCGGGATGGAATGCCGACAGGTGCGATTTACGGATTTGCATCAGCACTCTTTAAGATTTTTGAAACTTACAAACCACACTATCTGGCGGCTGTATTTGACAGCAAGGAAAAAACCTTTCGCCACGATATGTATCCCGCTTATAAAGCAAATCGTCAGACTCCCCCTGAAGATCTCATCATGCAGCTTGATGCTGTTTTTGAACTACTTGAAGCTCTTGATATACCACTTCTTAAAGCCCCCGGTTTTGAGGCTGATGACTTAATAGGGGCTGCTGCCCGAAAATTTGAAGATGTTTGTCAGGTTTATATTGTCACCCCGGATAAGGATCTTGCCCAGCTTGTACACGATGGAGTAAAAATTCTCAAGCCGGGCAAAAACCAGAATGAGCTGGAACTGTTCGGGCAAAAGGAGATAGCCGAACAATTCGGGGTGGCACCTGAACTCTTTACCCAGTTCCTGACCCTTACCGGCGATACCTCTGACAATATTCCGGGAGCAAAAGGGATAGGACCTAAAACAGCGTCAAGCCTGCTCGGTACATACGGCTCAATCGAGAATATTTATAAGCATCTGGACGATATTTCCCTGAAAAACCGCCAGAGCCTTGAAGAATTTCAGCCCCGACTTGACCTGATAACAAAGCTTGTAACTATCCGCACCGATCTTCAGGTGGACGTTACCTTGAAAGAGCTTGAGTGTGGAGTACCGGACCGGACAAAACTATTGCCGCTATTGCAGAAGCTTGGGCTCAAAACCATTATATCGAGGCTCTCGGTTGTCTTCAATGATTACGAGCAGTCTCATCCTGATGAGGCTTCGATGCATGAGCACCCGGCCGATGAGCCGGACGACAAACAGCCTCTTCTTCGATCACCGCAAACCGGCGCTGACTATGCACTCGTCGATACCTCGGAAAAACTGAATGAACTGGTACTCTCACTTCAAAACGCCAAACGAATTGCCGTTGATACGGAAACAACAAGCCTGGATACGTTTGAAGCTGAACTGGCCGGCATGTCATTTTCAATTGAGCCGGGAAAAGCACGTTTTATTTCGTTTAATCATAGCGCACTTCAAAGAGAGAGCACCTTGGAAATACTAAGGCCTCTCCTTGAAAATCCATCAATACTGAAAACCGGGCAAAACCTTAAATACGACATTCTCGTCCTGAAGAAATACGGCATAGAACTCTCTCCTGTCGGATTTGACACCATGCTTGCCAGCTATGTGCTTGACCCGGAAGAACAACACAATCTTGATGACATGGCAGCCCGTCATCTCGGTTACAGGACAACAACCTTTGAGGAACTTGTAGGAACCGGCAAAACAAAACTGAGTATTTATGACGTTGAACCAAGAAAGCTGTCTGACTATGGTTGCCAGGATGCTGATCTTGCGCTTCAGCTTGAAGATATGTTCCGCAAAAAACTTGATGGTGAAAAAGAGCTGCTCTCGATTTGCGAAAACATAGAATTTCCTCTTGTAGAGGTCCTTGCTGCAATGGAATATGAAGGAATATGCATCGACATAAAAAGTCTTGAAAAAGCCTCTGAAGCAGCCGCAATAGAGCTGAAACTGTTGACAGAAAAGATCTATGCAGCAACAGGCTCTGAGTTTAATATTGATTCACCCAAACAGCTGGCTCATATCCTGTTCGATGTGCTCGGTCTGCCGCCGAAAAAAACAACTAAAACCGGCTTTTCAACAAATGTGGAGGTGCTTGAGGAGCTTGCACCGCTTCACCCCGTTGCAAGTGACTTGCTGGAGTACAGGAGTCTGCAGAAACTGAAGAATACCTATATAGATGCTCTACCAATAATTGTAAACCCTCGAACCGGCAGACTGCACACCTCCTTTAACCAGCAAATCACTGCAACAGGGAGACTTTCGTCTTCTAAACCAAACCTGCAGAACATCCCTATACGCACCGCACTCGGAAAAGAAATCCGCAGGGCATTCATTCCCTCATCGCCTGAGAAATGGCTTCTCTCTGCGGATTATTCACAGATTGAACTCCGGATTGCTGCTGAAATCTCCGGTGACCCTCAACTCCTTGATGCTTTCATAAACCGTGAAGACATCCATACCGCAACGGCAAGGGTGATTTTCGGCACCACGGAGATTGACGTCGATATGCGGCGCAAAGCAAAAGAGGTAAATTTCGGGGTACTCTACGGCATCATGCCTTTTGGACTTTCAAAAAGGCTCAATATTACCCAGAAGGAAGCGAAAGCAATTATCGACACATACATTTCCAAATATCCCGGACTGTTCAATGCGCTGCAAAACATTATTGAAGCCGGGAGAACAAATGGCTATGTATCAACCATCCTCGGACGTCGCCGTTATATTGCTGATCTCAACAGCAGAAATACAAACCTGAAAAAAGCAGCTGAAAGGGCCGCCATGAATACCCCGATCCAGGGTACCGCTGCCGATATCATTAAATGCGCCATGATCCTCTGCAGCCAGCGCATGCGTGACGAAAAATTGAAATCCACCATGCTTCTTCAGGTACATGATGAACTTCTTTTTGAAACGACTGATGATGAAAAAGAGGCGCTTTCAGTCCTGATTGAGAAAGCAATGATTGATGCAGCAATAACTTGCGGACTTAAAACCGTGCCGGTTGAGGTCGATACCGGAATGGGAAAAAACTGGCTTGCAGCCCACTAATCATTGACTTATAAAAAAAAGTTTATTTATATTTGTCGTTCATTCACGAACTGCCCTTTTTCAGGCACACAATCCGGATACTGCATGTTTTCAATAACACCGTTTATAACACTCTCTGGATTCAGCGGAAAAGTGCGAACATTTCTTGTAACGCATTTCTCTTTAAACAATTTTTTTTCCCCCCTTGCTCTTTTCGCCTCTCTTTTATTGACGCCAACCCTTATACTTGCTCAAGAAAAACAGCTAGTTAATAGCACTCCGAAAAACGCGACACCCAAAACTACCGAAGGACTCCTGGCAAGTACGGAAGAGATGATTGAGCAACTGATCCGGCAGATTGATCGCCAGAAAGAGGACACGATTGAAACCAATGAACTGGCTGAAAACCCGAATCCCACCTCTTTTTTTTCAAGTATACCCAATGTCAAGCCGGTTGAAGGCTCAATTACCAGCAGTTTTGGAGTCCGAGTGCACCCGATCTATCATTTGCCTCTTTTTCATGCCGGAATCGATTTTGCTGTACCTGAAGGCACAAAGGTGCACTCTACGGGCGATGGAATTGTAGTTTTTTCTGGCTATGACAAAGGATATGGGCAAAAAGTCACCATAAATCACGGTTACGGCTATAAAACAGTCTACGCCCACCTCTCAAAATCACTGGTACGCCAAGGTCAGAAAATTAACCGGGGTGAAATCATTGCATTTTCTGGAAACACCGGGGTTTCAACCGGACCGCACGTGCATTATGAAGTTCACAAAAATAATGTCATAGTAAATCCGACCGCTTATTTCTTTGATGGAACACCGGACAAGCTCATCACAATCAAAATGACTTCACCTGAAGATGAAGGCAATAAGTCTTAACCTGCATAAACCAATCGACGTAGTATGTATTGGAATTTAGATCTAGCCCGTTATATAGCAGACGCACCGTGGCCCGTCACAAAAGATGAACTGATTAATTACGCTAACAGGACCGGAGCGCCGCAACAGGTTATCGAAAACCTGATTGATCTTCCTGAAAGCGATGATATGTATGAAAGTCTTGACGAGATATGGCCTGACTATCCTACTGATGAAGACTTCGGCTACAGTGATGAAGAACCATTAACATAGTATAACGGAAATCACTTACGTGTTTTTTTTTTTAGCAACTTCCTTCCTTTCCAGAGCAAAAGCATGGAGTCTTCCGGCTCTTCTTTTGCTCTGTACCCTACCGGCATATAGCCAGTCAGTAAACACCGTTGCAGACCAATCGCCGACAGTTCCATTTGTTCGGAAAATAAGCTTCATTGGCAACAAAGCGACCAGCAGCGAAGAACTCAAGCAGGTTATTGCCACCTCTGAGCACTCATCCTTTCTCGGACTCGGCCTTTTCGGCGGAGCGTTTAAGCCATTCAATACTGAGGAGTTTGAAAAAGACCTTAGTCTCATAAAAAAACTCTATACCTATAAGGGATACTTTTTTACTGACGTGAACTCCACGATTGTAAAAAAAGACAACGGGAAGATGGTGGATCTTAGCATAATGATCCGTGAAAATGAACCATCGAAAATTGATTCACTGAAATACGAAGGGCTCGAGAAGATTTCAAGGGAACTGAAAGCCCGTTATCTTGATCAAAAGCACCTGAAAGTCAACGATATTTTTTCCGTTGAACGACTGATCGATGAAAGAAACCGTTCCATTTCTTTTTTCAAAGAAGAGGGTTTTGCTTTTTTTCATGAGGATAGTATCCGCATCAAAGTTGATACTGTTGGAAATCGTGCCGGGGTACTCTTCAGACTGAGTCTGCCGAAAAAGCTTACATACGGACCTGTCCATGCAGTCGTTCACAACCCCATAAGAAGCGACAAAAAGCCAGCAGAAAAGGCATTTACAAAGGATGGCATCAATGGCAAAGTTATCGGGCAACAGAAGGTATCCCCTGATCTTATTACCTCTGCCATTGCATTCCGCCCTGGGATGGCTACCCGACAAAGTCTCGAACAGCGGACACTGCAGAATTTTGGCATAACCAATATTTTTTCCTCCATCTACATTAGTCCCGACTCTGTACGTTCCGGTGAGCTCTACACCACCGTGCATCTTGAAACAGCAGCAAAGCACCAGATTGAACCGAAATTACTGGTTGATAATCGTTATGGCTCCCTCTTTTTTGCTGGTTCACTGGCCTATGAAAACAAAAACCTTCTTGGGGGAGCGGAACAATTTCATACCTCAACAGAATTTGGCACCCAGGTCGGAAATCGCAACAATGTGCTGGAAAACCTTGACCCTGCGCAATACGCGAAGGTGATTCCCTATGAATTCAATCTAAAAAGCAGCCTCCTCATGCCGGTTCTTAGAAGGCCGGGCAACGCCTATTCTGTTACAGCCGAATACGCAAGTACCATAAGGCCTGTGCTGCTTTCAACCCAGAATGGACTGCTACGGGGAACCTACAGCGCCAAATTGAGTCCGAAATCAAGACTGAATTTTGATTTTTTTGAGTTTGAACTTGTTAAAAACGATTCGCTCAGAGGATTCAAACAGCTTTTCAAAACTAACCTTGCAAAAAATATCGGCATTGACCCGTCAAAGGAAGCTGCTGTCAACGCAGGACTTGACAGTCTTCTTAAGACTCATATTGACCAGACCTTCCGGCTTCGCTACAACTTCACGAACCGCCAGAATGTTCTGCCTCCATCAACAATCTGGAATCTCGACTTTCTACTTGAAGATTGCGGAACTCTGCCCTGGCTGATCGACAAATATCTCGATCCCAAAACATACAACGGGTTCACTGATAAAGAGCCTCAGATATTCGGGACAACATACACCCAGTATATTAAGGTGGCTCCGGGAGCCAGCTTTGTTCAAACCATTTCTCCAAAAAGCCAAATTGCCGCAAGGGGTGATATTGGATGGATGACGCCATGGGGAAAAGCTGAATCAACTCCGCAAGAACGACGGTTTTATGCTGGCGGAGCAAACAGCTTGAGAGGCTGGCTTTTTAATACCCTTGGACCCGCCAACAGCGCCAGTAACGCTGCTGCGAATTTCGGCGCTGACATAAAACTTGAACTGAATCTGGAATACAGACTTAAGTTTTTCAAGGTCTTCCGCCAGTCTTCAGGTATAACGATTTTTTCTGATATGGGCAATATATGGGACAGAACCGGACCATATGCATTTTCTCTCGGATCAATGATCAATAATTACGCCTGGGATGCAGGCATTGGCCTGAGAATAGGATCACCTATCGGGCCTTTCCGCTTTGATTTTGCCTATAAACTGCGTGACCCTACTGAGAGTGATGCGTGGCGAATTTCTGCATGGAAGCTCAAAGACTTTACCTTCAATTTTGGAATTGGTGAAGCATTTTAATTATTTGGCGGGGGTAATCTTTTTTCACGATTAAGGATCGTATAATCATGCATGCAACATCAACGCTTCTGGCTCCATCTATTCTTTCGGCTGATTTCACCAACCTTAAGCGCTCGATAGAGATAGCCGAAAAAGCCGGGGCTGACTGGATACACTGCGATGTCATGGACGGCAACTTTGTACCCAACATCACCTTTGGCCCATTTATTGTTCAAGCTATTTCCGCATGCACACCGCTCATTATCGACACCCATCTGATGATTGCGGCTCCAGACCGCTTTATTGAGGATTTTGTCAAAGCAGGTTCACACCAGATCACTGTTCATCAGGAAGCTTGCCCGCATCTACACCGTACCATTCAGTTCATCAAAAGCCTTGGTGTAAAAGCCGGTGTTTCAATCAACCCCGGAACGCCGGTTTCAACTCTCGAGTCTATTTTACCGGATCTCGATCTTGTTCTTCTGATGTCGGTTAATCCAGGCTTCGGGGGACAAAAGTTTATACCTTCATCGATTGGAAAAATCCAGCAGCTTCACGAAATGCGTTCACGGCTGAATCCAAATCTGGTCATCGCTATTGATGGTGGTATAACAGAAGAGAATGCCCAGGAGGTTGTGTCAGCAGGCGCCGACTCTCTGATTGCCGGCACAGCATTCTTTAAATCAGCCGATCCGGTAAAAACTGCAGCTGCAATAAAGGCTATGACCAGATAACCTCACGAAGTTCAGCACTTGTATGCAGCCCTTCTCCTATCAGCACGGCATCGAACGATGCAGTCCTGATAAGATCAATATCAGCAGCAGTTTTCATGCCGCTTTCAGCAACAGCAACAACCTCTGAAGGAATAAACGGGCGAAGATTTATAGAAGTTTCAAGCTTGAGGGAAAAGTCTTTCAGGTCACGGTTGTTGACTCCAATTACCAAAGCACCCTTTTCAATAGCCCTGTCAAGCTCTTTGCGGTCATGCACTTCCACAAGCACATGCAGACCGATACTCAGTGCCAACTGCAGATAATCGCTAAACTGACATGGATCAAGCGCCGCGACAATAAGCAGAATTGCATCAGCTCCAATCAGTCGGGACTCAAAAATCTGGGATTCATCGATAATGAAATCCTTGCGAAGTACCGGGAGGGAAAATGAACGGCTGACCAGCTGAAGATAGTCGTTTGAACCCTGAAAAAAATTGCGATCGGTAAGGACAGAATAAGCAGCGGCACCAAGCTCTCCATACCCGCGGGCAATGGCAACAGGATCGAAATCGCTGACAATAAGACCACGGGAAGGAGATGCCTTTTTGATCTCCGCAATGAGCTTCAATCCTCCATCAACACCCTTGAGCGCACCTGTGAAATCACGGGTCGCCGTAAAAAAAGCCTGCTCCGCAACGTAACGCTGTGAGGGCTTTTCTTTTTTAAGTTCCTGTATTTCCCGCTGTTTTTCCTCTAATATCCGGGTTAAATAGGTCATAACAATCAGTCAGCTGCCGCCAATTCCCTGAGATCATTTTCAAGCTCAACAATCTGGCAGATATTATCAAGAAACCAGGGATCAATGCCTGTAGACTTATGAACCTCTTCTATGGTTGCGCCGGCCTGGAATGCGTAACGAAGATAAAATATCCGGTCAGCTTTGGGTATCTGGATTTTTTCAAGGATATCCTCTTTTGCAAACTTTTTCTGCTGCTGAGTCATATCGAGAACATTCATGACATCCTTACCGTCTGAACCGAGTCCGGCTCGACCGATTTCAAGGCCACGGAGTGATTTTTGAAGAGCTTCCCTGAAATTTCTTCCGAAAGCCATGACTTCACCAACCGACTTCATCTGCACACCGAGACGTGCATCAACATTTTTGAACTTCTCGAAATCCCAGCGAGGTATTTTGACGACGCAGTAATCGATAGCAGGTTCAAAACTTGCAGGAGTAGTTTTTGTTATATCATTAATAATCTCGTCAAGAGTGTACCCCACAGCAAGTTTCGCGGCTACTTTAGCAATCGGAAACCCAGTTGCCTTGGAAGCCAGTGCTGAACTTCTTGATACACGAGGGTTCATCTCGATAACAACAATACGACCGTTCGCCGGATTAATGGCAAACTGGATATTGCTGCCTCCGGTCTCGACACCTATCTCTCTGATAATCCGAATTGAAGCATCCCTGAGCTCCTGATACTGGCGATCAGTGAGTGTCTGGGCCGGTGCAACAGTTATACTGTCACCGGTATGCACACCCATTGGATCAAAATTTTCAATAGAGCAGACAATAATGACATTATCCGCCAAGTCACGAATAACCTCAAGCTCATACTCCTTCCATCCAATCAAACACTCCTCAACAAGCACTTCGGAGATTGGACTTTCGGCAAGTCCCCTGCGAACTGCTTCATAATAGTCTGATTTTGTCTCTGCAAATCCACCACCGGTACCTCCAAGGGTAAACGATGGACGGATAACAATTGGCAGACCGATCTCTTCAAGCGCCTCTTTGGCCTCCTTTTCGTTGCGGACAAAAAAACCTTTGGCCATTTCAAGGCCGATTTTTTTCATGGCAGTACTGAAAAATTCACGATTTTCAGCTTTTCTGATCGCACGAAGCTTTGCACCGATCAGCTCGACTCCGTTACGTTCAAGAATTCCGGATTCAGCAAGACTTACAGCAATATTCAGAGCTGTCTGACCACCCATTGTCGGCAGAAGAGCATCAGGTTTTTCCCGCTCTATAATTTTCTGAACATATTCCGGAGTAATCGGCTCGATATAGGTAGCATCCGCAAACTCTATATCGGTCATAATGGTTGCCGGATTGCTGTTTACCAGCACAACACGATAACCATCTTCCTTAAGGGCCCGGCACGCCTGAGTACCTGAATAATCAAATTCACAGGCCTGTCCGATCACAATAGGACCGGCTCCAATCACTAATATCGACTTTATATCTTCCCGCTTTGGCACGTTGAATTCCCGGGTTTAATACTTGGTAAGCTTTAAAAAAAAGTAATGTACAAAATAATTAAAGAGTTTATCTCCCCTAACGGGCGCAAACTACTCGACAACACGAATCTGTTCCTGGTGAAAGCCTCCTGAATCCCGCCTCAGCCATGCCGTCACCTCTTTTGGTTGTGCATTCATCAGTGATATAATCAAGAGCGTATGGCCGGGCCTTGCAAAATCAACATCATGAAGGGAGGGAATGGCCGGTGAATTGATATGGGAATGATAGGAGCCGATAATTTCGTATCCGAGTCTTTTGGCTTCACGCTCCACATCAAGGTACTCATTGTGGGAAATCTCAAACCCCTGCTCCTTTCCATGATAAAGGCAATTCTTGCAGGGAGCAACCTCATGGACTATGTTTTCAATATTTCTTCTATGATCAATATTTCTCTTTCCAACAAGCAAGCCGCAACATTCATAGGGCAACTCCCGAAAAGCCTGTTCCTGGATAATCTCAAATTTACGCCTGAATAGTTTCATAGAACAACCACTTACTGAAAATTTAAAGTGCCTTGGCCCCTATATCTGTTCTGTAATACGCTCCGTCAAAGCCTATCTTTTCCACGGCAAGATACGCCCGATCAATACTTTCTTTGAGAGTATCCCCGAGAGCTGTCACGGAAAAAACCCGTCCGCCTGCTGTCGTCAGCCTGTCGCCTTCCGAGGAGGTCCCAGCATGAAATACCAGACAATCTTCCATATCAGCAACTTCATCAGCAATAGTGATAGGCTTACCGGTTTCATAATGGTCTGGATAACCGCTTGATGCTATAACAACCGTTGCCGCAGATTTACGGTGCATCTCAAAAGAAACCTCTCCAAGCGAGCCCTGAACACTTGCCTGAAGGGCCGTAATAAAGTCACTTTTCAAAAGAGGAAGCACCACCTGCGTTTCAGGATCACCCAAACGGGCATTATACTCAACGACGGAAGGCTCTCCATGGTCGATCATCAATCCGACATACAAAAAACCGGTATACGGATATCCCTCTTCAACCATACCCTTCAGTGTCGGCTGGATAATTTGTTCTTCAACCTTCCGCATAACATCGGGAGTCACTAGCGGTGCAGGGGCATAGGCACCCATACCTCCGGTATTTTTACCGGTATCGCCATTCCCGATACGTTTATGATCCTGCGCCGGCAGAAAGAGCCGGTACCGGGTTCCGTCAGTCAAGGCAAAAACACTTGCCTCCTGACCCTGCAGAAAATCTTCGATAACCACCTCATCTGCTGCATCGCCAAAAATACGCTCTTCAAACAATTCACTGATGGCCTTCAATGCCTCTTCTTTATCGAGAGCAATAAACACTCCTTTTCCAGCACATAAGCCACTTGCCTTGATTACCTGAGGATAGACCCTCTCCGAGAACTCGATATAGCTCCGAGCAGCATCAAGATCCCCGAAAACATGAAACCCCGCTGTAGGAATACCTTGACGCCTCATGAACTCCTTGGAAAAGACCTTGCTCGACTCAAGTCGGGCTGCAGCCTGAGTGGGACCAACAACCTGTTTTCCAGCACTCCTGAACAGATCCACAATGCCCAGTTCAAGTGGATGCTCAGAACCGACAACTGTCAGATCAATATGGTTACCCTGGGCAAACGCAAGCAACCCATCCAGCGCAGTGGCTTTCAATGGAAGATTACGAACTTTCCCACCAATCAGAGCTGTCCCGCCATTTCCAGGCGCAACAAAAACTGTATCCACCCTTTCACTTTTTGCAACCGCCCAGGCAAGGGCATGCTCCCTGGCACCGCTTCCTATGATTAAAACATTCATGGCTTTCTCTGTAGGGACTTACCGTATTTTAACCTTTCAGCCCGTTTGGCCCTGTGGTTTTTCGGCATGGTTTGTTAAATTACTTCCGTCTTTGCGGCTGACAGCCTGTATATAAATCAAGAGGACTAAAATAAACAATAAAAAAATTTATTCCTGTTCAACAGGGCTCCTCTACCGGCAAATATGATTTACCTCTATGGCCATCTCACCACTGATTTC
>CAIVSG010000083.1 GCA_903908555.1 uncultured Chlorobiaceae bacterium
CCTTTTTTTGTTTATTGTTTTTCGGTACCCTGAAAGAACAGGTACGTAACCAAGCCAATTGCAACTACCGATGGATAATCAGGATGCTCTATCGTCACATCGGGGATTAATAAAAGCTCTTGATGAAAAACTTGCCACACTGCCTGCAAATCCCGGGATGTATCAATTCAGAAACGCTGCGGGGAAAATTATCTATGTCGGCAAGGCAAAAAACCTTCGTACCCGGGTTCGATCATATTTCAGAAATCAGCAGCAGCACTATGGTAAAACGCTGGTACTGGTCTCTCACATAACCGATTTCGAAGTCATTATAACCTCCTCGGAGGTTGAAGCACTTATATTAGAGAATAATCTGATAAAGGAGCTGAAACCACGCTACAATGTGAACCTGAAGGATGACAAAACCTATCCTTATCTGGTGATCACCAATGAGCCGTTTCCCCGGATATTCTTTACCCGCCAACTGAAAAAAGATGGGTCAACATGGTTCGGCCCCTATACGGAAGCTCGTCAACTTCGGTTGATTCTTGATCTGATCGGATCGATATTCCCTTTACGGAGCTGCAAATACCGTCTCAGTGAGGAAAATATTGCATCAAAAAAATACAAGGTCTGCCTCGACTACCACATCCATAAATGCAAAGGACCTTGCGAAGGGCTTGTACCTGAAGAGGAGTATCTCAGTATGATCGGTGAGATCAAACGACTGCTGAAAGGAAAAACCTCAAGCATGATACGCTCACTCACTGACACCATGCAGACACTGGCCCGAGAGCTGAAGTTCGAACAGGCTGCTGAAATAAAAGCACAGCTCGAGAGTTTGAAGCGATATGCTGAGCGGCAGAAAATGGTAGCAGGAGATGGCCTTGACAGAGATGTGTTTGCCGTGGCAGCATCGGAAAATGAAGGATGCGGAGTGGTATTTAAAATACGTGAGGGAAAACTGCTTGGCTCACAGCATATATACATGAATAATACCCATGGGGAAACAGACGGAGAACTGCAGGCAAGATTTGTTGAAAAATACTATCTGGAAACCCTTGAGCTGATTCCTGATGAAATCCTTTTGCAGGAAGAGCTTGCTGTTGATGAAGAGGATGCTTTGAGAGCCTTTATCTTGGAAAAACAGAAAGAGGAACATCAAGAGAAAAAAAACATCCGGTTCCTTGTACCTCAAATCGGAGAAAAAGCGCATCTGGTGGAAATGTGCCGACAAAACGCGCGACACCACCTTGAGGAGTACCTTATCCAGAAACAGAAACGGGGCGAGATAGCCCGCGAGCACTATGGTCTTACGGCCCTCAAGCAGTTGCTGCACCTGCCGAAAATTCCTCAGAGAATTGAGTGTTTTGATAATTCTCATCTTCAAGGCACTGATTACGTAAGTTCAATGGTTTGCTTTGAGAAAGGAAAGCCAAAAAAATCTGATTACAGAAAATTTAAACTGCATACGTTTGCGGGGTCAGATGATTATGCTGCCATGAAGGAGGTAATTTTGCGTCGTTACGGCGGCTCACTTTCGAAAGAACTTCCCCTTCCTGATCTTATTGTCGTTGACGGAGGAAAAGGTCAGGTAAACACTGCTTTTCAGACCCTGAATACTCTTGGTTTATCAATTTCCGTTATTGGCCTGGCAAAACGCATTGAAGAAATCTTTTTACCTGAAACCTCGGACGCATTCAACCTGCCGAAAACTTCTCCTGCGCTGAAGCTGCTCCAGCAGCTTCGTGATGAAGCGCACCGTTTTGCCATTACCTATCACAGGAAACTGAGATCAAAGAGAACCTTGCAGACTGAACTCACGACGATTGCAGGAGTTGGAGAAAAAACAGCATTCAGACTGCTCCAACACTTTGGCTCTGTTGACGGCATCTCACAAGCTACAATCGAAGAGCTCAATGCTGTAACAGGAGCAAAAATTGCTGAAACTGTATACCGTTTTTATAATCCATGAATGGTTATGCTGCTCCGCTTGCCAAGCAGTCAGAATGTTTTCTTAATAAAATTCTGTTATATTTGTGAGTTGAGAATAAGACCGCCGATAGAGAAACTCTTTACGATTGTTTATGAACGCACCTGATTTTTTTGACGATAATTACTCTAACCCGACAGGGTCGTCAGGAAAAGAACCGCCTGACCTTGAAGGGCTTGATTCCATGTTTGATTCGGATGAACTTCTTGACCGAGTCAACCAATATAACGAGGATGGCTTTCTGCTTGAGGCACTTGCAGTCGCTCATCGTCTTGAAGATATTGCGCCATTCAACACAGAAACCTGGTTCCACCTGGGCAACTGTCTGACCCTGAACGGCTGCTTTGATGATGCCCTCACAGCTTTTCAGAAAGCAGTTGTATTCAGTCCCTCGGACAGCGAAATGAGACTGAATCTTGCGCTGGCATACTTTAACACCGGCAATCTTGATGAGGCACTGGATGAGCTCACTGATATAATTGTAGACTCCTCTATTGAAAAGGAGTACCATTACTATCAGGGAATAATTCTGCAGAGACTTGAACGTTTCACTGAGGCAGAATCGAATTTTGAGCGTTCCCTGGAAATTGATCCGGATTTCGCGGATGCATGGTATGAACTGGCCTACTGCAAAGACATTCTTGGTAATCTTGATGCAAGCACCTCCTGTTACCGGAAAACTCTTGATCAGGATCCTTATAATATCAACGCATGGTACAACAATGGTCTTGTACTGAGCAAAATGAAGCGCTATGACGAGGCGCTGGACTCATACGACATGGCTCTGGCTATTTCTGATGATTTCAGTTCGGCATGGTATAACAGGGCTAACGTTCTTGCCATTACAGGGCGTATTGAGGAAGCTGCTGAAAGCTACTTGAAAACTC
>CAIVSG010000084.1 GCA_903908555.1 uncultured Chlorobiaceae bacterium
GGGCTTGTTTGGCGTACTATGCGCTTGATATGGTTTTCTGCTACTAAAATGAACGTAAAAAGAAAGGCCGAGGACTTGTTTGTGACCAGTTTCTTTATCGTTAGTCCGACAGGCTGCTAGGGCCTGCGTATGTATTCTATGCTTTACCGGATCAATTTTCGTCTCCGGAGCGGCATATGGAAATCCGCGAAATGTTAGTAATGCACCTTCCCGTAAGAATTCCCTCGTATCGGTTTTAGAAATATGGACAGGTTCCAGTGCGCCTGACAATTTCGCTGGTTCGAATTCATCCGCTATAGAAAGCAGTGCAAAGTCACCACGATCAGTGTCATCTTCTCCCTCCGCAAACCTTGGTCGACCTACAGCCTCAAATGGAAGTATTTGGCTTACATCAGGGGCTAATGGAATCCTTAGGTCTTTATCTAAATTTCCCTTCAAACAATGGCCAGCAACTACAAAATAATAACGGCCTAAATACTTTACAAGGAAACCGGAGCCACCAAGACAGTAATGAGCAAATACTGCCGATTCCCCATTCAACTCGAAAAGTAGTGGAGACACGCAATTTGGTATTGTTTGGCTGATAAATACCTCTATATTTTGCTGAACATCCAAATTGACTTGCACGATTTTTCAGGTTAAAACGTTATCCGGCATTTTTAGTTCATGTTTAATATTATTTTTTCTAAAATCTTTGTTGCTCTTGCTTCTAAAAATTCAATAAACTTATCTTCTAACCACAAACGCTCATCAGCCGGAATTAAGTGTAACTTAACGAACGCATTTTTATCCTTAACATATTCCGGATTATTTAGCCAAACAGAAAATGGCTTCCCATTTTTCTCGCCTCTGTTTGTCCCATAATCAATTAATTGATAATTTTTAATACTGTTAATTTTCGCCCAATCATATTTATTCTCGAGAATAGTTTTAGGCATAATATGATCAATATCATTAGCGCGAATAGTTTTTGATAAGTCATACATTAAATAATAGACGAAAGAACTATCTAATTGATCCAAATTATTGGTATCATAATTTGTAGTAAATGTAATTGGATGATCAATAAATACCTTAAATAATTCTTCTTGAGGAAAATCATTATTTTTATGGTTTTTTATTTCTTCTAAAAGCTTTCTTATACCAGTTTTGTATGGGATCCAGCCAGCACCCTTACTTCTAAACACACCGTTTATCAAAGAGTGAAAAAGCCAATTTTTCATTTTAGAATAATCGGAGTTTCCTGCATCGAAATTATCAAAGTATTTTGAAAGTTCATTATTATCAATTGATTTATGAAAAATATGATAAGCTATAAAAAATAATGGTATAAAAGATCTGGTGCCGTCTTTGTAGTAATCATATATTTTCGAATGGATTAAGAAGTCTTTCAGACTTTTTAAAGTAGACTTAATACGTTCTCTTTTGTTGATTGCAAAGTCTGCATCATTGACATCAATGGAGGCCATTTCCTTATTGTGATTATCCTGTAAGATAAAAATCAACTTGATCAAATTGTCTTGTGAGAGACCAATTTCTTCATAGCTTTCAAGCATTTCATGTAAGAAGCCTTCCATCTCCCAAGCAAATCCTTTCAATTTTGAAGCTACCAAGTCAAAAGAAGATAGTTTAGTCCCTCCGTCATTTAACCTTCGGAAAAGCTCGACTATTCTTTGGCGGTTAGCAGTCTCATCATAAGTTTTATTTACTACAACCTTAGAGATACCAAGAGTTTCAGAAGTTATTACATTTTTGTAAAAGGCTTTCACGTTCTTTCTAACATATCCTTTCTTTATCTCATCGTTGATTTTTTCTGAATCTATAATCTCATCTGCCACTTGATCCTCGTCATTTGTATCTTTTAATCGTGAAAACAACCCGCTTGCGAGGCACCATAAATGTTCTAGTATTATTCTATCTGAATTATCTTTTGATTGTTTTGGTAGGCTCTGAATATCGTTTTCAAATTCAAACTCAAATTTCACTTTGTAATCACTGAACAAATCAAAGTACATTACTTTTCCATTAATGCTTCCCTTCAAGCCTATATAGAAAGTCTGAAGACGCTGTTGACCGTCGATTACAAAATTTTGTATTTGTGAAAGTTTATCTATCTGTCGAGAGGAAATTAGCTCACCATCTTTAGTGAATGGACGATAATTAAATAAAGGCTTTGTTCCTTTTTCTTCTTCAATTACCATAACACCACCAAAACTATCGCCTTTTAAAAGCGTATCAAAAAGAAGTTCCATTTTTGCTTCTGTCCAAACTAGTGGTCTTTGAATGACTGGAAGAACAAATTTATCTTCAGCAATTTCATTGATGATGTCCGATACTCTATAAACTTTCCAAACTGCCATGAATTTTTCTCCTATTATTACATTTCTGTCCAAAGGGTTGGAGTAATAGTTTTGTGCACTTGCTGTTTTTTGGGGTTAGCCTTCTGGAATATCTGCTGAATAATTTTTTTTTGTTTTTTCCGTAAATTTACTCTGCATTCGAAGCAAAAAAGTTTACCTCAAATTTGTTCCACTATTTTTTCTTTTTGCTTTTATAAAATTACTATATCATTATAATATAATGATATAGTAAAAGTAGCAGGAGTGTAGAATTAAATATTTATCTGTGTTATATGACTGCCCTTACTTATCAAGTATGCCTCTAAATGAACTCCGCCAAGCTTGATATTTTCAATATTTTCATACCATTGTTCATAAGACCAGTGTTCCCAGTCATTAGTAATGATTACTGCATCTCTTGTTATTCCTGCACAATGCCCTTGCATATGCCTTACGAATTCATCTAACACTTGAGGAAATGACAAATGACCACGACCTTTTGCCATCGACCCTTTTATAGAAATAAAAAAGGCTAAACTGCAGCATGCCCCTTTCTGTATGCTTGGGTAACAGTTGGCACCCCCAACAATTTGCTCAAGATCTTGTACCGATACCCCTACAACGGAAGCTATTTCATAGATCTCTTTTGCTATGTTAACAAAGCGACCTTCCATAATAAGCACCTTTTATTTTAGAATTATATTACCCTAACCAATCGCACCACGCTTCATAGATCATAACCATAGCCATTGTATCAAGCTCACAGTATTTCTTGAGACCTGCCTTAATCTCCTGCCGTTCATAATCCGACATCTCTTCAAACTGAAGCCTTGCAAAAGCTGTCATGGCAGCACCTCCCTGCTTGATTGAGTTATCTTCTTCGCTGCTGAGCAGGAGTGCTTGATTCTTTTCATCGATATCGGTGAACAACTTCGGCAACAACGAATAAGGATCTTTAACCATCCCACGATCATCCATCTCTATCCATTTCCAGTCCTTAAAATTCAAGCTCGGGATGCCTGATGATGCTCCATAGACCGGCAGACTGTATTTCTGTTTCAGAAAATCCGAACTATTGAGCACTGCCGGTAAAACATATTTGATGGAATTCGACCCTTTTGTATAAGGATCATAATAATATCGCTTTACCAGATACCAGAGGTCAACCATGTTGCGAGGACTTTCCCAAGTGAGACCTTTGTTATCTTTAGCATTTGTAATTGAAACGATAAATCTCTGAAGCTCAGCACAATCTTTTGGCGGGTTTTCGGCTGCCGCGAGTTGATGATAGATAGCCAGCAATACCGTGTTCTCATGGTTGCTGTACCGGAATATGGTTCCCTTGTCGCTTTCAAGCTCTTTTTTCAGGGCACGCACAAAGCTGAAGTTTGGAAATACCCCTGGCTCCGCACAAAAATACTCACCTGCATGACGAACGCTGCCATCACGCTCAACCACGTGGTGGGAGTATTGAAAGCCTATCATTTCATAAGGAGCTACCCCTTTGGTAAAAGGGATCGGATTAATGGACGTTTCAAAGTCGATGAAGTGCAAGGGGTAAGTCCATTGCTTCATTTCTGCAGCAAGATTTTCCCTGTCAAAAAATGGCTCAGGATTGCCACTTCGACTTTTCTCAATCTGCAAGAGCTGTCGCTGCGACCTTGACAAACCCGGCTTATCGTCCCCTTTCAAAACAAGGTCATCTTCCGAAATATCAGCAAGCTTCAGTTTGCCTGATGCTATCGCATCATCCTTTTTCCTGAAGTCCCAAAGGGCGAGAACATTCTCCTCTTTAAAATCACGGTCTGTCCAATTGAATGATTCTGACCAACACTCCCTGAACCCGCTCATAAGACCTTGTTGAAGTTCCTCATTATTGCACATGAAGGAGCAATCACGGCACTTGCCACCTGGCGTTGGTGCTATCTTTTCATTCTTGGCATACGCTTCAGCGAGCCAGGCCATCGTGCCCTCAAAACCTCTCTCAATAAAATCATCGGTACCTGCCCCGTTACAGATCATCCCGACATACTCATCAACCGGGAGAACAGCCAAAAGCGGAACCGAGAGGTCTTCAGCTGAAAGAGCAGTATCGACGGTGACCATTTTGCGATTCCGATGATCTCTCCTGATTCTGAACTTCTGGTTCAGGCCATCAGTCGGACATTTTGCCGCCTTGTCGGCAAGCATGAGGTACGAAGATATTTCATGACCAGGCATCGCATGCTTCAACACATGAGCCTGAAAAGCAACATCATAGAGATAGGGCTTCCAAGCTGATGAAAGCGCCCCTTTGGTATTTAAAAAAGGGAGATTTTCATCATCTGAGTCAAACGATTTCGATTTTACCTCAATAAGGTCAAGCCGACTTCCCTCTTTTTTCAGAATATCAATGCGAATGAAAAGCGACTCAAACCTGATGGCAGCCTCATAAATGATGACATTCTCCTGCTGCAGCAGTGCCTCGGTCTCACGCACTGCATCGGCATGAATTATCGATGTTATTTCATGACCACCGGGAATGTACTGCTTTGCCAACTCCCCCACCTGATAGCCGCCATCAGCCAGAGCAATAAGAAAGGGATCATCAATAGATTTATCGGGATAGAGCGGATTACCGGTATAGTAAAGCTTTGTGGGGCACTCCATGCCCAGCTTGAAACGGGACTTTGTGAGGTATCTCGGTTTAGTCATGGAGTAGGTGCAGTAATAAGACTTTCGGAAAAAGTCGATCCTATCATTGATAAAGTAACAATATTTACAGCGTTGTTACTTATTTAAAACTGTAAACGGACAATACCAGAACGAAAACTTTCTTTTGGAAACTTTTTGGCAAGAAACTCTGCCAGGGAATGCTCATTTTCATATCCATGTGCCGGAATGGAACGATAACCTTCCAGAACAATGAGCGGGACCTCGGCTGATCCGATAAGCACTGCCAACATTTTAATGGTTAATTCTATACTGCCCATATCGGAACTTATTTCATTAGTGGATCCATTTCCTTGAAGTATACGCCCTATGGTAGGACAATAACCGTCATAGGGTTTCAAGTGGTCACTTTTTTTTCTGATATTATTTTAAAGCAACATCTAAAGCTGATACCATGAAGCAGTCAAGACCGCCTCTTGTACGTATACAGTATATCGACCAGCAGTTGCGTGAGAATACCTATCCGAACTGTAGCAGAGTTGCCCGATATTTCGAAGTTTCAACTAAAAGCATTCAGCGCGATGTCGATTATATGCGCGATCTTTTGCAAGCTCCTATAGAGTTCGACAGCAAGAGAAACGGGTTTTTCTACGCAAAGAAAGACTGGACATTCCTGCCGTCAACCACGCTTGACCGGCAGGAGAGTGATGCATTGATCATCACTAAAAAGGTGCTGTCACAATATCAAGGCACCCCCTACTATAACGAAGTAAGCCGTGCGCTCGACAAGGTGCTTCAGTATCTGCCGGGTAAGTTATTAACCAGCCAGCTCTCTGAGATTTACTCCTTCGAAACCTTTTCGCCTTCGGAAATTGATCCCCGTTTCTTTGCCATCATCGAGGATGCCATTCGCAATAAATTAAAGATACATCTCAGTTATCGGGCATTCTGGAACAGCCAGGAGACGGAACGAACTTTACAGCCATACAGACTGCATTATTCACATACGAAGGAAAACTGGACACTGATTGGATATTGTGAACTCCGAAACAAGATACGATCATTTGTGGTCAGCAGAATCAAGAGCGTTACCATCGCAAAAAAACATTTCACCATTCCCGCTTCGTTCTCTATGGATCGATATCTTGATGAGACCTTCGACCAGATTCATCAAGACGAAATTCAAGATGTAGTAATCCGCTTCACCCCCTATCAGGCACAATGGATCAGAGAGCACCGTTGTCATTCCAGCCAGGAGATTGAGGAACAGAAAGATGGGTCCGTTATTCTGAAAATGAGAGTTGGGGCATTGGACGCTGTCATGCACTGGGTTTTGCGGTACGGCAAAGAGGCTGAAGTGCTTGAACCAAAAGAACTACGACTGATGATCAAAGAGGAGCTTCGATTTACCAAAAGGATATACAAAGTTGTTTGAATACGTTCCTGAATGAGGAGATGACACCATGAAGACAACTGATTTTAAAGGCCTGCTTGCAGAGAATCTTAAAAACGAAGCTGTTAAAAAAGAATATGACGCTCTCGAGGAGGAATTTGAAGTCTCAAAAAAAATTATCCACCTCCGCATAAATGCCGGTATGACTCAAAAAGAACTTGCTCGCCGGGCACATACGTCACAAGCCGCTATTTCCCGCCTGGAATCAGGAACTTACAGAAACGTCAGTCTGGCATTTCTGCTCCGAATCGGAGCTGTTTTTGGAGTAAAGCCACACATAGATTTTCAGTAGTCGGCTGTCAGCGAAAGTCTCAATACTCTTTGAGCAGGACTTCTGCTGGGATGTTGAGAGTTTTCTGGAGTGTTCGGATTTGACGAATTGATAGAGGTCTTTTGCGGTTCATTATTTCACTTGCCCGGCTTTTGGAACCGATTATTTTCGTCAAATCCTGCTGGTTAAGGCCCATTTGATCCATGCGAAACATAATTGCTTCTATCGGATCAGGGAGATCAAAGGGAAAATTGGCTTCTTCATACTGCTCGATCAAAATACCAAGGATTTCGAGTTCATCACCCTCCGAGGTACCAGTCTTGGCTGAAAAAATTGCCTCCATACGATGAAGAGCATCCTTGTAATCCAGTTCGGTCTTTATTGGTTTAATTTCCATATCACACTCAGTTCTAAATTGTCGTTGCATCTATGGTATCGTATTCAGCATGCGATGAGTTGAGAAAATAAACACATCGTTGGATCGCCTCAAGCAGATTGGCAAGATGCTGTTTTTCTCTCGATAACAGGTTGTTTGGCATCGCTTGATTTATGATGTGATTTCCAGGAGTTTGGCTTGCGCTCGGACCATGGAAACAAATGGATTTTCCTGAGCGGACGGATTTTTGACCAGAATATCGACAGGAAGGTTTAGTTGTTGTTCCAAAAGAGTTTTAATACGTGCACGGTCCAGCAAACTGATAGCCGGTGCCGGCTCGATCAGCAGATCAATATCGCCGCCATGTCGCGTGTCGTCCAGCCGTGAACCATATAACCAAACGAGCGCATCCACTCCAGCAACAGTACGACTGGTAGTAACGATAGTGTTGATTTGTTCTGTTGTCAAACGCATTTTTTCTTCATCTAAAGACTATACACAGCAGATCAGGATCGATTGCCTAATGATATTTTATAAGTATAACCAAAAAATTGATTTTAGCAGTCTACACCCTTCGTCTTGGTAATGAGAAAGATTGAGTTCGGCGAGGGGTTGTTTGGAGAAAGTGTACGATAAAAATGTCGTCCCCTACTTTCGGCACAAATGCTATTGATCTTCATTTAAAAATAAGTCAAGACTAACCTGTTTTTTTGCTGGGATCGGTGAGTGAGAAGTACTGAACACTGCCTGAAACGCATCAGGAGATTGAGGTTCAGGCCATGGTAATGCTCCTTTTGAACGCAAGGCATCGAGACCACTTGAAGAAACTCCCGTTGATCGCACATAGACAGGAACCAGCCTGAGCTTGTCAAGTTGTTCAGTTGCACCGGCCCATGTACCGCCCTTATTGATATCAGAACTTACAACCAACGAAGCATCGGCCAAGGCATAGATCAACTTATTTCGCTGCATGGCATGGCCAACATTAAAACCTGCACTCGGGTCATAGGGCGAAATCAGAACTAGCTGACCATCGATAAGCTTATTGCGATGTTCACGATTCATTGCGCTCTTTTCAAGGCCGTCACCGAGAACTCCAATGACCCTGCCACCAGCTTCAAGCGCACCACGCATCGCTGCCTGATCGATACCTTTAGCTGCTCCAGAAATTATAGCCCTGCCTGCATGAGCAGCAAGCTGACCTATTGCAATGGCATAATCAATAAGCTCATTATCTGCCGCCCGTGATCCAACCACAGCAAGGCCACCGGTTTCCAGCAAATTTATATCTCCACAACCATACAGCACTGCAGGTGCAGCTTCCCGCAATCGCGCCTTAATACGCCGTGGATATGCAGCATCGGCACGGCTAACCACCCATATTGCTCGTGCCTGCCATTGTTCAATAACCTGGCTGAGCAAAAAACCTCGCCCAAGAAGGGTTTGCAGGCGATTTTCATCAACAACGTCCTGGCATGCGCGATAGAGGTGTTCCGCATCTGGAGACAACAGGTCAGCAGGTTCGCGATGCATAGCATGGAGGTGACGAGCCAGCCGATTGTACTCACCAGGCGTCAGAAGGTCGGGCAAAAGGCTTCCTCTGCCTGCAAATAAGGGTGCGGTAAGCAGGAGAATGGCTTTTGTATTCAAGGAGAGTTTCTGCATCGTTATTCATGTCCTGATTGAGCAAGTGCTATAGGCCAAACCTCACCGCTTCCATATTTTCTCAAAAGCCATGCTGATACCGTCAATGTCCAGCGAGAATCGACCATATCATCAACCAGAAGAACCGCACCTTCCGGGAGTTTTTGTACATTGACAGCGATTGACCCATCAATGTTCCGTGCCTGTTGCGTACTGTTTGCCATGGTTTTCTGCTCGGGCCTGTCATCTGTCTTTATAAGCACCATGTGGAATGGCAAATCCAGAGTATCAGCAAGTCGCTTTGCAAAATCAGGAACAAGATCAGGGTGACGCAACGATGGAACACAAGTTACCCACTTTGGTGCTGGTTCTGGATTCCATTTGTGAATCATAGCAACACAAGCTTTAACCAAAGCGTCTGAAAAAAAGTTGTCATGGCACTTACCTTGTCTGACAATTCCTCCCCATCCAGCATCACCCCAAACACAAAGTGACTTGCCTGGTTGAGCCTGGAGATTAAAACCAATTTTTCCTTTCACCTGAAATTGGGGCATACCACCAGCAGGCCACTGAAGTCTTGGTTCGATGGGTAAACTGGTGCGCCGCAAAAAAGCGACCGCCTCCAGAACAAGACCCTCATCAACGTCTAACGGCAACGGTGGCAATAACGGAAAACTAACAGTTTTCGGTTCACCATCAAGTGCCTGAATAAGAAACCCCATGTGTTCAGCAAATGGCAATTTAATATAATCCTGCATTTGTCGTTGTTCTTCACGACGTAACGCTGTAAGGCGATCGGCACGATCCCAAAAACCTTCAGTGAGTTTTGCTGCTGTCAATTGCCACTTACTCCCTTGCTTCGCGATTGGTGCAGGTGATTCCAAAGAGAGTAAATCAATAGTCTTTTTGATACGTCCTTGAGTAAGATTCACCTTTCCCATAAGTTCGGGAACTGATAATCCGGCCTGCTCATTTTCAAGCGCATCAATAACATCGGCGACCTCCTGTCGAGTCGGAAAAGCGCTGTTAATGAACCAGTCAGTTATCTCTGTCTCTTCTTTACCACTCAGCAAAATGCCATAAGCCGATTCCAGATTACGACCTGCACGTCCAACCTGCTGATAGTAAGCAACAACCGATCCTGGCATTTGATAATGGATTACAAATGCCATATCCGGCTTATCGAAGCCCATCCCCAATGCGGAAGTTGCCACAAGAGCTTTTACTTGATTATGAAGCAGTGCCTGCTCAAACTCTGGTCGGCGATCACCAGTTTCTCCCGTATAGGCTTCAACATTGAGAGCTCGGCTTTTCAGCCAGCTTGCAACCATGTTTGCATCACGGACAGTAAGTGTGTAAATAATTCCGTGGCCTTGAAGAGTGGCAAGCTGCTCTGCCAGCCAGGCGAGGCGTTGGGCCTGATCAGGTAACGATATGGTTTGCAGGGTCAGTGAAGGACGATTCAGATCACCGCGAAATACTTCTAAATGCGGCCCAAGCACTTGTGCGAGATCCTCCATTACTCGATTGTTTGCGGTGGCTGTAGTTGCCAGAAGTCGCAGGTTTGGCGGTAAAGTTTTAACAATCCGCTCCAGCAATCGATAGTGAGGCCGAAAGTCGTGGCCCCAGTCAGAAATACAATGAGCTTCGTCAATAACCAATACCGAAATCTGTGCAGCAATACGAGCCAGAACATTGATACGAAAATGGTCATTCGCAAGCCGCTCAGGCGAAATGATCAGAATATCAATCTCATTGCGACCGATACTCGCTTCAACTGCAACCCAATCATCAGAATTGTCGGAATTAATCGTAGCGGCATGCACACCCATCCGCTCTGCCGCCTCAATCTGGTTGCGCATCAATGCAAGTAGCGGCGAAATCAGCAAAGCTGGACCATTACCCTCTTCACGAAGCAGCCTGGTGGCAATAAAATAGACAAAACTCTTACCCCAGCCAGTCTTCTGGACAACCAGCAATCGCCCTCGACCTTCAACGATGTAACGAATCGCATCTTCCTGACTTTCGCGGAAAACCGCATCGGGATAACCAGATCCAATCCGCAGAAGCTCCAACGCTCTTGAAGATTTATAACTCATTTGCTCCCTCGGTTAATCTTTATTAAAAGAAGTGGAAGGCATCTCCGCTGAAATTGTTAACTACTTAAATCAAATATCGCCAAATATACAGATTTATTGCGTCAATAACTTATTTAAATTGATGCAAGCTGAGATAAAAACTTTACCTGCAGGCTAAAAAGAGCCCTCCCTTTCGGGATAACTTTTGTTTTGTTGGGGTTCAGGAATCACCCCAACCTACATGGCGGAGGTACAGTTTTGATAATCAATTTTTTTTGTGCATCCCATTTGAATAAAGAGAGGTGGCGCTTATTCGAATCGGGAACAAATTGGGAGTAATCGAAGAACTATGGGGATTATTCTCCTTCAAGTGAAGAATATTCTCCATAACTTACCAACACAGAATTCTTTAGCTCAACAATACCGGCATGAACGGTGAATGGCACGCTTTATGTTACAATAGATGTAGATCGACAACTTATCGTCACGAAATCCTATGAAAAAGCGCCTGGTATTTGCCTTACTCATCCAGTTATCTTTTATCCCTGCACACGCATGGTCAGCAGAGGTGAACGCTCAGGCGGAAGATCTATCAGCTCTTGTTACCACCGCACTCTCCAACAATCCCGAATTGAAAGCATCCGAAGCACGCTGGCAGATGTTTGCAAGCAAAGCCAAGCAGGCAAAGGCCCTGGATGACCCGATGGTGATGTTCAGACTGCAGAACATGCTTACCCGTGAACCGGGTGTGTTTAACCTGGATCCCACGTCCGCAAAAGTAGTCGGCATATCACAGCAACTCCCCTTCTGGGGAAAACGGGCTCTGCGGGAGAAAGTAGCTCTGAGTGAAGCGGAGTCGTACAAGTGGGCGTTTGAAGAGCGCAAGCTTGAGCTGACAAAAATGGTGAAAGAGAACTATTACCAGCTTTGGGCTGTGAACAAGATGCTCGGAATTATTGACAAGAACCTGAAAATCCTCTCTAATTTTCTGACCATTAACGAGTTAAAGTACTCGGTCGGTCAGGGTGTGCAGCAGGATATCTACAAGGCTGGACTTGAAAAGTCAAAAATGCTCGACATGCAGATTACGCTGCAGCAGCAGCGCAAAAGCCTGGAAGCCAACCTTAATTACCTTACGTATCGTTCCGGCAATACACCGATCGGAACTTTTGCGGATTTCACGCTCCCCCGCGTCTCAATGAGCCGGGAACAACTGAACGAGGCCGCTCTCAATAATCGCCCTCAGGTGAAAAGTCTGGCGAGTCTGGTGAGCAAGGCTGAAGCTGCGCGCAGGCTTGCAAAAAAGGAGTCTTATCCTGATTTCAACCTCTCTGCAGAGTATATGTTCCGCGAACCGATAGCAACCGGCATGACCACCGACCCAGGCTACAACATGTTCAGCGTTGGCCTCTCCTTCAACCTGCCCATTCAGCAGCAGAAACGCCGCGCAATGGTGGCCGAATCAAC
>CAIVSG010000085.1 GCA_903908555.1 uncultured Chlorobiaceae bacterium
CGCTGAAACTGCGTGATGAGCTCTCTTCGGATTTTCTCATCCAGTATGATGATGCCGGCTCTATCGGCAAGCGCTACAGGAGGCAGGATGAAATCGGCACACCTTTCTGTATCACGGTGGACCACCAGTCGCTGGAAGAGAACACCGTTACGGTTCGCCATAGGGACTCTGCCCAGCAGGAGAGGATCGAGATTTCCAGAGTCAAAGAGTTTCTTGCCGCAAAGCTTGTTTAAGCTTGGGTTAATGCCGGTTAAATACTTTTTATAATAGTGCGTTACGATGTAGCAGTCATAGGTGGAGGGCCTTCAGGAGCTGTTGCTGCTGCGGAACTTGCCCGGGCAGGTGTTTCAACAATTCTCTTTGAGCGAAACCTCGACAATGTCAAGCCGTGCGGTGGGGCTATTCCTCTCGGCCTTATCGAAGAGTTCAACATTCCGGCTGAACTGGTGGAAAAGAAACTCTCCCGCATGAGGGCTCGCTCTCCGAAAGGCAGAGTTATTGAAATGCGTATGCCGAACGGCTATGTCGGTATGGTAAGACGTGAAAAATTTGACAGCTGGCTGCGTTCTGAAGCTGAAAAAGCCGGAGCTGTTGTGGTTGAAGGGCTGGTTAATACCATCAAGCCTTCCGCTAACGGCTTTACGATCAGTACCCTTAACAACAAGGTTCCGCCTGTTGAAGTGCTCAGGATTATCGGTGCTGACGGGGCAAACTCAAAAACAGCTGACGAGCTGCACTTTCCACCGAACGAGCTGAAAGTTATCGCTATGCAGCAGCGATTCAAGTACACGCCCTCTATCCAGAAATTCAGCGAAATTGTTGAAATCTGGTTTGATGGGGAAGTCTCTCCCGACTTTTACGGCTGGATTTTTCCAAAGGCGGATCACCTTGCTATCGGAACAGGCACAGAAGACAACAAATATAATATCAAGGCGCTCCAGAAGCGCTTTATACAGAAAATAGGTATTACCGATACTCCCTACCTGGACGAGGCAGCTAAAATTCCGATGAAACCGCGTAAATCGTTTACTGCGGATAAGTCAATTCTGATAGGGGATGCGGCAGGCCTTGTAACGCCGGCTAACGGAGAGGGTATTTTCTTTGCCATGCGCTCCGGGAAGCTGGGAGCACACGCAATGATTGAGCACCTGAAAAGGAATGCCCCGCTCAAGAACTATGAAGATGAGTTTCGCAAGCTCTATGCACCGATTTTTTTCGGACTTGAAGTGCTGCAGGCTGTCTACTACCGCAATGACCGTCTGAGAGAGAGTTTTGTGGCCATTTGCGCTGATGATGATGTGCAAAGGATCACCTTTGACTCATATCTTTATAAAAAAATGATACCTGCAGCCTGGTCAACCCAGATGAAAATTTTTTCCAAAAACATCTACCACTTGATCAAAGGCTCTTAAATGCTCCTCTCTTTTCCGAACTGGATCATCCATATCTCTTCGGCCCTTGAGTGGGGAATCGGGGCATTACTGATTTTTCGATACGGCTCACTGACGGGGAGACGCGACATCCGACTCTTTGGTATTGCAATGCTGCCTCACTGGATTGGCAGTTTTTTTGTTCTTGGTTACCACATCTCCACCGATTCGATTCCGCTCCTTCTGGATTTATCGGAGGTGATCAATTTTTTCGGCAGCATTTCACTGTTGTGGGCGACCCTTAATATCCTGAAAGCAACAAAAAAACAGCAGGCTGCCGGATATACGGCTGCAGTTGCCGCTATTGTGTTTGCGGGAAAACCGCAATCCTACATGGGTGCGGATATTTTTGACACCATCCTGCAGCTTTCCAGCATTGTCTATCTTACGTTTCTTGTACTGCTGATTGTGCTTTACAAGCGGGACCGGACTGTTTTTTCAGCACTGACTGTGGCAGGGTTCTGGTTTGTACTTGTCTTTATCTCTGTGACTGTTTTCTGTATCTACCTTGCGACCGATGTGCGGGGCTATCCGACACTTTCACACGATGACCTGCTCCACGGGCTGGCCGAAAGCCTGCTGACGGTGAGCAATCTCATGATTGCGTTCGGCGCACATCGTCAAATACGTGAGTTCGAGGCGGGGCTGCAACAGAACGTTCAGGGATGAAGAATCCCTGAGTATTTCCGGGAATCGGAGAGCACTTCACGCGCTTTTTTCACAACTGGATCGTGATCGAGTTCGGTCTTACGGGCAAGGTGCTCGTTGAAATGCCGGATAACCTCTTCTTCAAGCAATTGCGCCACTCTTTCAGACTCTTTTGCTATCTCCTGCTCCTTGAGCCTTTTGACTTCCTGATGGAGTCCTGCATGAGTTTTCACCCATTCGCCATCATTAGCGCCTGACGTTTTTTTCATGCTCTCCTTCAGTTCATTGAAACGTCGTTCAGCCTCAGATATATAGGTAAAGTTTTTTCTTTTCAGAAAGTCACCGAAGGAAGCCATCAGGGCATGGCGATCCAAAGGCAGCGCAGGCATAACCGGGCGGGAAGAACAATAGAGGGCCGGGAAGAGAAAAAGCATGCCTTTCTTGCGAAGCGCAGCTATATAGGATGAGCGCGCCGGATCAGCAAGCTGGATATCAGGCGTAATACCTCCGCTGCCGTAGACTTTTCTTTTGCCTCTGGTATAGAATACCTTTTCTGATGCATCCTCTTTTGCCTTGTGAAGCGCCTGATGCGAGTCGTGTGCGGCCTCTTTTTCTTTCTGGATGAGACGGCCGGATGGAGTATAGTACTTGGCTGTTGTAAGCTTGAGGGTATTATTGTAGGATATCTTTATCACGGACTGTACCAGTCCTTTACCGAAGGAGCGTTCACCGATAACTACCCCGCGGTCAAGATCCTGGATTGCGCCGGCTACAATTTCAGAAGCAGATGCGCTTTCGGAATTGATAAGCACTGCAAGCGGAAGAGAGGCATTGAGAGGAGGAGTGGATGTTACATAGGTTTTTGATGTTTCCGGTGAACGTCCTCGAATTGAAACAACTAAACTGCCTTTGTTTACATAAAGCGAGGCGACATCAACGGCAACCGTCAGGAGTCCCCCTGGATTGTTACGAAGATCAAGAATCAGCCCTTTCATCGGCATACGCTTTTCAGCAGCCTGACGCTCAAGAAGCAGTATGGCTTCACGTAAATTTTCCGCTGAATGAGAGCTGAAGGTTTTCATTTCGACGTAGCCGATGCCATCGATAATAGCGGAATAACTTACCGGACTGACCCGCACCTCTTCCCGGATAACCCTGACTGAGAAGGACGGAGATCCCTCGCGCTCCAGCTTCAGCGACAGCGCACTCCCGGAAACTCCCTTCATCAGTGACTTCACCTCTGTAAACGGCGACCTCTTTACATCTTTGCTGTCGATGGAAACAATAGCATCCCCGGCCCTTATACCGGCCTTTGCCGCAGCGCTGCCGTCAACAACCGATGTAACATAAAGCACTCCGTCAACGGGCGAAATGATAACACCAATACCGGCATACTGTCCACTGGTGAGATCGTCGAGATCGCCCGAATCCTGTTCATTAAGAAATACCGTATAGGGATCAAGGGTGTGGAGCATCCCATCGATTCCGGCGTAGATCATCTTGCTGACATTGAGCGTATCAACATAACTTTTTGAAACCTCGCGATAAACCTCGCCAAAAAGGTCGACACTTTTCACGATATCGAAATACTCTCTGCTGGCGGGAGCTGTTGCGGAATAGAGCGACGTGCATGGCACAGAGCTGAACAAGAAAAGAAGCACGAGGAATCCCTGCACCCTGCGACGCAGCAAACTCCCCCTATGGCTGCATTCTTTTCTCAACTCGGAGCGGTTCACAATTAGTTAGCGGAGAGCCTCTTCAAGAGCCGTTGCGCTATCTGTCCGTTCATCACGGTATTTGATAATAACAGGTGTATAGATTGATAGACCGTGTTCGGCAGCAAAATCACCTTTGATCTTGCGGGATCCGGCAACAACAACAGCACCTGCGGGAATAATCAGAGGAGCTTCGGCTGTTTTTCTGTAGATGGCATTGCGTGCCAGATCATACACCGGCGTTGAACCATTGAGAATAACCCCTGTACCTATAACCGCCCGCTCTCTGACAATGGTGCCTTCATAAATACCGCAGTTGCCACCCACCATCACTTCATCTTCGATAACAACGGGTATAGCCCCGACCGGTTCAAGCACACCGCCAACCTGAACGCCTGCCGAAAGGTGCACCTTTTTACCAATCTGAGCACAGCTTCCTACAAGGGCATGGGAGTCGATCATGGTTCCCTCATCAACATAGGCACCTACGTTGACATAAGCAGGAGGCATCATGACCACTGAAGGCGCAAGATAGGAGCCATCGCGGACTGCCGATCCTCCTGGCACAATGCGGACATTATTTTCAAGCGTTATCGTTTTAAGCGGATAGGTGTCCTTGTCGATAAAGGTAAGCCCGGCACCCTGTCCGTCATGCGAGACATGACTTTCCTGCAGTCGTCCGAGTCGCATGCCGAGTAAAATGCCCTCTTTTACCCAGGCATTGACGACCCAATCCTCACCGGATTTTTCAGCCGCCCTCACCAGACCGGCATTGAGCAACTGCTTGAACTGATCAAACACACTGCGTGCTTCCGGAATTTCCCAGAGCGCAGCAGCGCCTAACGATGAAAAGCCTAGAATATCCTGTTTCAACGAATCATACTGTCCCATAACACACTTTCTTGATTATCAGACGTCGCCGTATTCAGCGGTAATGTCCTTGTTGTTTTTTCTACTGTAGAATCTGAAATCGTCGCTTCTCAGGCTTTCGTCTGCCTTCACCTGAACAAAGAGCATGTGCTGGAGAAACCATTTCAGCTCTGTTTTCATATCGCTGTTCCGCATTGGCTCGACAACCGTCGGGCTTACATAGAGATCAAGTTGCTGAAAGCGCATGGAGTGCTGAAGCGCATACTTCCTCAACCA
>CAIVSG010000086.1 GCA_903908555.1 uncultured Chlorobiaceae bacterium
GATTTATCCTGAAGTTACAGCCTTACGCAGGGATATTCATCTTCACCCTGAACTCTCTTATGAAGAGGTAAGGACTACAGCGCTGATCAAGGAGTATCTTCTTGGGCTCGGTATAACGCCTGAGCCCCCTTTGCTTGAAACTGGAGTTGTGGCTCTCGTCAAGGGGGGAGGTTCATCGAAGAGGGGGCTTCTTGTTGCTTTACGGGCGGATATTGATGCGCTGCCGCTTAATGAAGAGAATCTGCATGATTTCTGCTCGCTTGAAACTGGAAAAATGCATGCATGCGGTCATGATATGCATACAGCAATGCTTCTTGGCGCAGCTAAAATCCTTGCTGGAATGAAGGATGAACTTGAGGGTGATGTGCTTCTGATTTTTCAGCCCGGTGAAGAAAAAACTCCCGGTGGAGCAAAGCCTTTGCTTGATGCTGGTCTTTTCACGCGATTCAATCCGGCGGTTATTATCGGGCAACATTGTTTTCCCAATGTCGCAACAGGAAAAGTAGCCCTGTGCAAAGGCAGTTTTATGGCGGCTACCGATGAGCTGTACTTTACGGTAACAGGGCAGGGTGGCCATGCATCTGCTCCTCATAAAGCAGCTGATCCGGTGCTTGCTGCTGCTCATATCATTACAGCTGCCCAGCATCTTGTAAGCAGGGTTGTTCCGCCTCATGAGCCTGCTGTTGTTTCTATTGCTTCAATTCATGGCGGGAGTGCTCCTAATGTCATCCCGAGGCAGGTAACGATGTCCGGAACGATGAGAACCATGAATGAGGAGTTGCGGGGGTTGCTTCAGGAGAAGCTGCGCCAGACCGTTACTCATGTTGCTGAAGGACTTGGTGTTAAGGGGGAAGTTGAAATCAGGAAAGGTTATCCGGTGCTGTTTAACGATCCGGCTGTGACTGAACAGGCGGCAATTGTGTGCTCTGAGTATCTTGGCAGTGACAATGTGCTTGAAAGTGAGCCGATCATGACTGCTGAGGATTTTGCATACTTTCTTCAGGAGCGTCCTGGTACTTTCTGGCAGATTGGCACAGGAACGCCGCTTACTGAAAAAGGCAATACACTGCACTCTCCAACCTTCAATCCTGAGGAACGTGCTCTTGAAACTGGAAGTGGTCTGCTTGCTTACACAGCATTCCGGTTTCTTCACATGTTTAAGCCATAATAAAAAAAGGCACCGTTCGGCGCCTTTTTTTTGCTTGAGAGCTTTTTTCTCTTCCCTGAATTACGCTTTTCCGTTGGAGCCAAGGACGTTGTTGATTTTGTGGACATAGAGTTTTTTGAGAGCATCCCGGGCAGGTCCAAGATATTTTCTCGGATCGAACTCTTCCGGCTTTTCGTCAAGCACTTGACGTATAGCAGCAGTCATCGCAAGACGACCATCAGAATCAATGTTAATTTTACATACAGCTGACTTGGCTGCAAGGCGAAGCTGATCTTCGCTGATACCGATTGCATCTTTCAGTTTTCCGCCGTGTTCATTGATGATTTTTATCAGTTCCTGGGGAACAGAAGATGCACCATGCAGAACGATAGGAAAGCCGGGGATACGCTTTTCGATTTCATGAAGGATATCAAGGCGGATTTTGGGATCTTCACCCGGCTTGAATTTGAATGCGCCGTGTGATGTGCCGATAGAAATTGCAAGACTGTCTACACCGGTTTTTGCAACAAAGTCTTCAACTTCTTCCGGCTGAGTATAGGTGTGGTGTGCGGCAGAAACATCATCTTCAATACCGGCAAGCACTCCAAGTTCTCCCTCAACAGTCACATCAAATTGATGGGCATAAGCGACAACTTTTTTGGTCAATTCGACGTTCTCTTCATAAGGGAGATGTGAACCATCAATCATGACCGAAGAAAACCCGGACTCGATACAGTCTTTGCAGAGTTCAAAGCTGTCTCCATGATCGAGATGGAGAACTATCGGGACAGGTGTTCCGAGTTCGGCGGCATAAGCAACAGCGCCTTGAGCAAGGTACCTTAGAAGGGTTTCGTTCGCATAGCTTCTGGCACCCTTCGATACTTGAAGAATAACAGGAGATTTGGTTTCGGCACATGCAAGTATAATGGCTTGCATCTGCTCAAGATTGTTGAAGTTATATGCTGGAATCGCATAACCCCCGGTGACTGCTTTGTTAAAAAGTTCTCTGCTGTTACAAAGGCCTAGTTCTTTGTAACTGATATTTTTCTTTTCCATTGAAAAGCTCTCCTTTTATTATTATTATGTGCCGTATTTTTTACTCAGGATACCAGCCCGTAACTGAATACCTTACGTCCTCAAATATAGGTATAATAATTATTTTCTCATTTATAATTTGCTTTGAAGCTGTTGCCAAACCTTTGACCATCATATAAAGAAATGGTTAGAAAAAGTCTGCTTCTCACCATTGTTTTCCTGGGAAGTACTGAGTGTCTGATTGCTGCAAATGCTGTTAAATCTGCGCCTGCTGAAGCAGTTGTTTTATTTAAACCTACCGAGGCAGAGGAAGAGGCCGGCAAATATATCACTCAAAACCTTTTACTAAACCATTTCAGAAAAGTATCGGTCAATGACTCTCTTTCACAACAGATATTTAATCGTTACCTCGATAATCTTGATGGCACAAAAAGCTACTTTGTGGCAAGCGAGGTGGAAAGCCTCAGAAAGATTTTTGTAACCAGGATTGATAAGGAATTTCTTGCAGGAAAAGCAAATTCCGGTTTCGGCATCTACAACTTTTTTCTTAAAAGAGCGAAGGAGAAGATGCGGTTTATGAGGGCTGCTGCGGATACCATTCATTTCAACTTTTCAATACCTGAAACCATTGACCTCGACCGTAAAGCTGATCCGTGGCCTGCTGACCGCCGCCAGCTTTATGATCTTTGGAAAAGAGAGTTGAAATATCAGTGGCTTAATCTTAAATATTCAGGCGAAAGCAGCACGACTGTTCGGGGAGCGCTGGAAAAAACGTTCACAAACCGCCTCAACCTTCTGAACCACCAGAAACCTGATGATGCTTTTCAGGCATACATTTCGGCGGTGACAACCTCCTTTGATCCGCATACGAGCTATTTTTCTCCTGACGAGTTTGAAAACTTTCAGATCGACATGAGCCGCTCTCTTGAGGGAATAGGGGCTAAACTGCAGACCGAAAGCGAGTATACCCTTATCAATGAGGTTATTCCGGGAGGGCCGGTTTTTAAAACCAATCTTTTGAAAAAAGGGGATAAAATTATTGGCGTCGGTCAGGGGCCGACCGGTGAAATAGTTGATGTGCTTGGCTGGAGAATCAATGATGTTGTTAAACTCATCCGTGGAAAGAAAGGCACCATTGTTCGTCTTAAGATTCTTCCTGCAAGTCAGGCAGGTCGTGGACCGGCAAAAATAGTGCAGATCTTGCGGGACAAGGTTGATCTTGAGGAGCAAGCCGCCAAAAAAAGCATCATTCAGGAGGGTGGCAAAAAAATCGGCGTTATTACCATACCATCGTTTTACCTTGATTTTGAAGCCCAGCAAAGGAATGTCGCTAATTATAACAGCACCAGTCGTGATGTGGCCCGTATTCTGAATGAACTCAATGCCGAACATGTTGATGGTGTTGTGATTGATCTTCGTGATAATGGAGGCGGTTCGCTTGAAGAGGCTGTTAATGTTACAGGACTCTTTATTACATCAGGACCCGTAGTGCAGGTCAGTAATGCAACGGGCGGGAAAATGGTGCTCAGGGATGAAGATCGTCGCATACTTTATAATGGACCTCTTGCACTCCTTGTCAACCGCTACAGCGCTTCAGCGTCTGAAATTTTTGCTGCGGCAATTCAGGATTATGGGCGGGGTATTATTGTCGGAGAGAGAACATTTGGAAAGGGGACGGTGCAGAGTCTTGTCAAACTGACAAGGCCGTTTACTTTTTTTGGAAAGAAGCCTGAACTTGGAGAGCTGAAGCTGACTATTGCAAAGTTCTACAGGATTTCCGGAGGCAGCACCCAGCATAAAGGAGTAGTGCCTGATATTGCCATGCCGTCTTTGATTGATATCACTACTATCGGAGAAGACACCTATACAAGCAGTCTTCCCTGGAGCACTATTTCAAAGGCATTTTACCGGCCTACTGCAGAGGTCAATCAGGAAGAAATTGGTATGCTGAAGAAAAAATTTCAGGAACGCTCATTGAAAAGTCATCAATACCAGGCTTATTTACATGATGTGAATGTTCTTAACCAGATCAGGAAGAAAAAAATGACATCACTTCAGGATGTAGCCTTCAAATCGGAAATAGATACGATCAAACAGATCGAAAAACAGTGGGCACAGGCTCCCGATTCAGTTAAAAGTCTGAACAAGGATATTCTGATCAACCAGTCAGCGGCGATTGTTTCTGATATGGCAGAGCTTAAGTCTATAGAACGTCACACTGTCGTCAGGACATCGTCACCCGTGTTGAATTAAAGCTGCTTTCTGGCCTCTTCGATCTGGTATGCAACCGAGTCAAATGAACAGCTGCCGTGTGTCTTTTTTGAATTCACGCTGCTGTCCGGCTTGAGAAAGTCGTAGATGTCCTCTCCGATAACGTCTGAAAACTCCCTGAACTTCTCCACAGGAATATTCGGCAGTGTAACCTCCGAAGCAATGCTCCAGGTGACAATTTTGCCGGTAATGCGGTGAGCATCGCGGAAGGGGATCTGTTTGCCGACAAGATATTCAGCTATTTCAGTCGCAAGGCTGAGATCCTCTGCTGTCAGTTTAGCAAGTCGTTCCTCTCTCAGCGTCGTATGTTCCAGCAGTTTGGCAAATATTGTAACACTGGACACGGCGGTTTCAGCGCTGTCGAAGAGTGGCGGTTTATCTTCCTGCATATCGCGGTTGTAGGAGAGCGGAAGGCCTTTCATGATGGTGAGCATCGAAACCAGGTTTCCGTACACCCGTCCTGTTTTACCCCTTACAAGCTCTGCAATATCGGCATTCTTTTTTTGCGGCATGATGGACGATCCTGTAGCGAATGCATCACTGATGTTCAGGTAGCCGAATTCGTAGGAGCTCCAGAGGATGAGATCCTCGGCAAAGCGCGAGAGATGCATCATGATCATGGAGCAGTCGGAGATAAATTCAATCACGATATCGCGGTCGCTCACAGCATCAATACTGTTTGAAAAAAGATCATCGAAACCAAGCAGTACGGCGGTTCTCTCGGCATTGAGCGGAAGAGTGCTGCCTGCAAATGCTGCTGCTCCAAGCGGAGAGATATTCACCCGTTTCAAGAGGTCGGCGAGGCGCTGACGGTCACGCAGAAACATGTTGAAATAGGCAAGGTAGTAGTGGCCGGCGGATATTGGCTGGGCACGCTGCAGGTGGGTATAGCCAAAGATGATGGTCTGGCGGTATGTTTCTGCTTTTTCAACAAGCACCTTCAAAAGGGTTCCAAGCGCTTCCTGGAGTTCGCCAATCTGGCGGCGCATATAGAGGCGGGTATCGGTAGCAACCTGATCGTTTCGGCTCCTGCCGGAATGAAGCTTGCCGGCTGCGGCTCCTATTTTTTCCTTAAGCCGGTTTTCAATAACCGTATGGATATCCTCATCTTCCCAGTGCGGTACAAGTTTACCGCTGGTGAGTTCCTCCTCAATTTCACGCAGTCCGTCAATGATCTGGCGAGCCTCATCGTTGCTGACAATGTTTTCTTCAGCAAGCATTGTGACGTGGGCTATTGAGCCTTGTATATCCTCGCGATAGAGTTTTTTATCGACATGAACCGAAGAAGAATAGAACAGTGCATCCTGATCAAAAGGCTCTGAAAAGCGGCTCTGCCAGAGCAGTTCTTTTTTCTTGGTCATAAGAGGTAGTGGTTGTTGAGCGTATTGGTGTAATGAAACTTGCAGGAAAATAATAAAATCAAAGAGAAAAAGAGGCCTCCTGGTGGTGATGAAGAGCAATATTCTTCAAGATGCCGGCCAGGAAGAGCAAGAAAGGTATTGCTTTATATCTGGCTGACAATGAAAAAGGGAATTCGTTGAACTGATTTTTTAAGAATGGTGTTCAACAAGTACAATGAGTCGATCCGAAACAAACCATAGAAGGACAATTTCATACATGATAACCATTCGAAAATCTTCAGAGCGTGGACACTTTGACCATGGCTGGCTCAATACATACCATACGTTTTCTTTTGCCGGTTATTACGACGAGAAATATGTGAGTTTTGGAGCATTAAGGGTTATTAACGAGGATCGGGTTCAACCGGGCCAAGGGTTTTCAACCCATCCTCATCACGACATGGAGATCATCACCTGCGTCATGGAAGGTGCTCTTGCTCATAAGGACAGCATGGGTAATAGTTCGGTCATCCGTGCAGGCGAGGTACAGCGGATGACTGCCGGTACAGGAATAACGCATAGCGAATTCAACAACTCATCAACCGGGTTGGTTCACTTTTTCCAGATATGGATTGTTCCGGAAGAAGCCGGACTGACTCCGGCCTATGAGCAGGTATTATTTACTCCTGAAGAGAACAGAGGGGTTCTATGTCTCATTGCTTCCCGTGATGGTCGTAACGGCTCCTTAACCATCCATAGAGATATCAGCCTTTACTCTGCCGTGCTTGCTCCTGATCAGGAGATTATTTACAATATTGCACCAGAACGCAGTGTGTGGCTGCAGGTTGTTCGAGGCAGGTTATTATTAAATGACTATTTACTCGATGAGGGTGATGGTGCTGCCGTAACTGATGAAGAGCTGCTCAGTATCAGTGCAGAAGAGAGTGCAGAAATTCTGCTTTTCGATCTCGACTGA
>CAIVSG010000087.1 GCA_903908555.1 uncultured Chlorobiaceae bacterium
AGGTATTTATGAACAGCTCTCCCGTCTCATTGCTTTCGTTGAAAGGATAAATGCAGTCGTGCTGGCTGTTTTTTGGGTTGTTGACTTTCGTTGATACGGGATAGAGAGCAAGTGCACCGTCGTTTGATGGCAGCAGCAACTTCCCTGCTTCTGGCTTGCTGGCATCGAGCCACTCTTTCCACTGTTCCGGCTCAAGGATAACCGGCATACGATCATGAACGAATTTCATTTCACGATTGGCATTGGTGGTGATGATCGTACACGATACAACAGGTGCTGCACTGGCATCCTCCTTCCAGATGTCCCACAATCCTGCGAATGCCATGGGTTTGCCATCAGCCCGGTGAATGTAGTAAGGCTGCTTTTTGCTCTGTCCGGTTTGCTTCCATTCATAGAAACCGCTGGCAGGGATTATGCAGTGCGTCCGATGCAGCATGTGGCGAAAGTATGGCTTTATGGCAAGGGTTTCAGCGCGTGCATTGATTGGCCGGACTTTCGGCATTGCCTTTGCCCAGTGCGGGATAACTCCCCAGTGTGCCAGCGTGAGCGTATACTTGCTCTGGTCTCCCAGGAGAACTACAATATCGGTATCGGGGGCAATGTTGTAGTTTGCTGAAAAGTCTATCACCTGCTCCTCGACAAAAGGGAGTTCGTACTGGTGGAGCTGAGTGATGAAATCTTTCAGTTCAAAGAAGACGAATCGACCGCACATGGAAGGAGTTTTATCAACAATACTTATAGAATCTAATATGTGAATTACCGCACCTTGTGCACCACATAGGCAACAATGCCCCACACCAGAAAATCATTCTCTTCGGTAATCTTGATCGGCTTGAATTCATCATTGGCAGGTATGAGATAAATACCGTCTTTCTCCACTGCAAGGCGCTTAAGCGTGAACTCGCCGTCAATGGCGCATACTGCAACGCAGCCATCTTTCGGCTCTTGTGCCTTATCAATCATAAGCAGGTCGCCATCCTGAATACCGGCATCTTTCATTGAATGGCCTCTTACCCTGGCGTAGAACGTGGCTTCAGGGTGCCTGATCAGCTCCTCATTAAGGTCGAGCTTCAGGCCTTCGAACTCTGCGACAAACGACAGCTGCCCTATGTGGCTGGTTGTAAGCGTCTGGCTAAGAATGCTGTTTGAAGACTGTTTTTGCGATAGCATGTCGGACCATATCCTTTGTTGTAAACGCTGAATGAATGAGGAGAATACGCTCTGCAATGCCCTTTTGGCCTTTTTGCCTGGCACAGATTGCACGCAACTCGGGAGCAAACCCTATGCCAATGAGGCGGATGCCTTCAAGTATCCCTGTTGTTGCTTCAACAAGAAAAATTGCAATGGCATTTATTTCTGACGCCAACCAGACTCTTCGGGTTTCATCATCAAATTTTGAGATATCAAAAGAGATATCAATGCTGAAATTCTCTCCGAAATCAACGACCAGAAAAGGAATATCACGCTGCTCAAAGAGTGACGCTGTGATTGTTCCTCTTGTAAACAGTTTTCTTTCTTTGCGCGAAATCTTTTTGAGTGACATCAGGATATGGAAAAAACCTTCTGTGGGTATCGCCACATTCATTTCCCGGCCAGTACAGTACTCTTCATGAGGAAAAAGTTTCCCTACTTGGTATGCATCCATAATGTCGAAGGTTGTCTCCTGTTACTGCCGGATTGATTAGCTGTAAGGTAAAAAGGATTTCAAAATATTCGATACCTATCACTGCTTCATTGGCTCACTCATTACCTGCAAAATGCTCTTTCGTAGAATAGATACCACTTTTCTAAAGCTGTACCTCAGCCATTTTTTCTGAAGGTCTGAACGGAATGCAGCGTAATGAAACGGCTGGTTGGGTTGATTGGACAAATATTTTCCTACCTCAGACAGCTTTTGTCGGTCTCCCTCATGTATTTTGTCTTTTAAAGCTCAAGTAATAGACTGGTGATCGAAAAAGAAATATTAACCGTGTCCATTTTCAAGTACTCATTGTTAATATTTGTTCATCGGGATAATTACATTTAAATTATCGTACTTTGTGTAGACGCGGCAGAAGATGTCGGGTAATATCCATTTGAAATGAATGCCAACATTATAGATAAATCCATTGGATGATTACACTTGAACAACTACAAACCAACACGACTCTTCGAGGAATCGTGCCGGATGCTTCGGTTACTGTTGTTAGTGTCCAATGGTTTGGCTCTGAAGCACTTGAGCTCACCTATAAAACACATGACGGCAAAGTAGCCAATGAGCTGATCTATCGCCATGACGAACCGCGACTGGAAATTGTTGAGCAGGGTCGACCTTGGAGTTTTGATGGTGACGGTGGTATGTTCCGACTGGTTTCTGAAGCCCAGCGCATTCGACTGGCTCATTTGTTCGATCCTGTTTTAGCTGTGCATACTTCCAATATTGAGCCACTGCCTCACCAGATCACAGCTGTCTATGAATCCATGCTGCCACGGCAGCCGCTGCGCTTTCTTTTGGCAGACGACCCTGGTGCAGGCAAAACCATTATGGCTGGATTGCTGATAAAGGAATTGATAGCTCGGGGAGACCTGCAACGTTGCCTGATAGTATGCCCTGGTAGTTTGGCTGAGCAGTGGCAGGATGAGCTTTACCGGCGGTTTCACCTCCCCTTCGAGATTCTCACTAATGATAAACTGGAGGCAGCGCGCACCGGCAACTGGTTTCTTGAAACCAACCTTGTCATCGCCCGCCTCGATAAGCTCTCGCGTAATGAGGATGTGCAATTAAAGCTGCAAGCCCCTGATTGCCGCTGGGACTTGGTGGTTTGCGACGAAGCCCACAAAATGTCAGCCTCCGTTTTCGGTGGTGAAACAAAGTATACCAAGCGCTACCGCCTTGGCCAATTACTTTCAACACTGACTCGCCATTTTCTTCTGATGTCGGCAACTCCCCACAACGGGAAGGAAGCGGACTTTCAGCTTTTCATGGCGCTTCTTGATGGAGATCGATTCGAAGGCAAGTTTCGCGACGGCGTTCATTCAACACTCTATTCTGACTTGATGAGGCGTGTAGTCAAAGAGAACATGATGAAATTCGACGGTACGCCACTATTTCCTGAACGGATTGCCTACACACTACCTTACCACTTGTCACCCCAAGAGGAAGCGCTTTATAAGGATGTTACCGAATATGTGCGCCAGGAATTTAATCGTGCTGAGGCCTTAGAGAACGATAAGCGAGCAGGTACAGTTGGTTTTGCCTTAACCATTCTCCAACGAAGACTTGCATCATCACCTGCTGCCATTCATCAATCTTTACGTCGACGTAAAGAAAAATTGGAGAGCCGCCTGCGCGAGCTGGAACTACTCCAACGTGCCGGTAAGATTGAGCCACTGTTATCTCTCACAGTACCAACATTTGACAGTGAATCTTTCGAAGACCTCGATGAAGCTCCTGATAACGAAGTGGAAGCTGCAGAAGAGGAAATACTCGATCAGGCCACTGCTTCGCGTTCGATTGCTGAACTGCGTATTGAGATCGAAACCCTCAAGAGATTGGAAGCGAACGCATTGATTGTTCGCCGAAGTGGCACTGACACTAAATGGGGAGAGCTCGCCGGTCTACTGGGTGAAATTTTTACTCCAGCTGGGTGCGGAAATCAGGTAACAGAATCAGGAGTTCATTATGGCTCAGGCCCAATACCTCCGCCAATACCCTCACCACACCAGAAACTTGTCATTTTCACAGAGCATCGCGACACACTCAATTATTTAGAAGAACGGATCACAGGATTTCTGGGACGCAAATCGGCTGTTGTTATTATTCATGGTGGTATTGGTCGAGAAGATCGACTCAAAGTCCAGGAAGCTTTCAGGCACGATCCTATCGTTCAGGTATTACTTGCTACAGATGCTGCGGGTGAAGGCATTAACCTTCAACGTGCCCACCTGATGGTTAACTACGACCTTCCCTGGAATCCAAACAGACTTGAACAGCGATTTGGACGCATCCACCGGATCGGCCAGACAGAAGTCTGCTATCTTTGGAATCTTGTGGCCGACGATACCCGAGAAGGGGATGTCTATCGCAAGCTCCTGGAAAAACTTGAACAGGCTCGCCAAGCCTTGGGCGGTCAGGTATTTGACGTATTGGGTAAACTCGCCTTTGAGGCTGACGGCAAGCTGATGTCGTTACGCGACCTGCTCATTCAGGCGATCCGTTACGGAGAAAAGCCCGAAACCAAAGCTTTTCTAACCACAATACTTGATACTGCACTTGATCGTAACCATCTTCAAACATTGCTTGAAGATAATGCGTTGGTGCAAGACGCCATGGATGCGACCAAAATACATAGAATCCGCGAAGATATGGAAAGGGCCGATGCTCGCAGATTACAGCCGCACTACATAGAGTCTTTTTTTCTGGAAGCGTTCAAGATTCTTGGTGGCCAGGCAAAACAACGCGAGACCCGCCGATTTGAAATCACTCATGTACCGGCACCAGTTAGAAACCGTGACCGTCTGATCGGTATCGGTGAATCCGTATTACCTCGCTATGAGCGCATCGCCTTTGAAAAATCCCTGGTCGCACCGCAGGGACAACCGCTGGAAGCCTTTCTCTGTCCTGGTCACCCGCTTCTTGATTCTGTTATCGACCTGACTCTGGAACGTAATCGCGATCTCCTGAAAAGAGGCGCTGTGCTGGTCGATGAACGCGATTATGGTACTCATCCACGAGTGCTGTTCTATTTGGAACACGCTATTCAGGACGCAAGCCTTACGCGCAGTGGCAGCCGTCGTGTTGTATCCAAGCGCCTGATGTATGTGGAAATGGACGAAACAGGAACGGTCCGTCAGGTACAATACGCACCTTATTTGGATTACCGCCCGTTAGCAGCAGGAGAACCTGGTGTTGAAGCTTTGCTCGACCATCCAGAATGCAAATGGATTGCAAAAGATATGGAACAGAAGGCTCAGGGTTACGCTGTTGCTCATGTTGTGCCGGAACATCTTGCAGAAGTTAAAGGGCGCAAACTTGAATTGATTTCGAAAACAGAAGCGGCTGTGAAAGAACGGCTGACCAAGGAAATTACCTACTGGGACCATCGTGCTGAAGAACTGAAACTGCAAGAGCAGGTAGGCAAAGTCAACGCCAAGCTCAACTCAGGCGAAGCTCGGAAGCGGGCCGATCTTTTGCAAGGTCGCTTACAAAAACGGTTAGAAGATCTACGGCTTGAAGCTCAAATTTCCCCATTGCCGCCAGTATTGCTTGGAGGAATGCTCGTTGTGCCAATCGGTCTTATAAGAGCAATGACAGGCAAGCCGGAGCTGGTGGTAAACACTCCTGTTGATACCCAAGTCAGCGCTGCTCGTGCAAGATCAATCATTATGGACATTGAGCGAAATCTGGGTTTTGACCCCACTGACAGGGAGTTTGATAAGCTCGGCTATGACATCGAAAGCCGTATTCCAGGTACGGGAAAGTTGAGATTCATTGAAGTGAAAGGCCGTATATCAGGCTCTCCAACCATCACCGTCACCCGGAATGAGATTCTCTATTCCCTCAATAAACCCGATGATTTTATCCTTGCCATTGTAGAGTTTATTGATGCCACAACGCACAATGTGCATTACATTAAAAGACCTTTCAATCGAGAACCCGATTTTGGTGTCTGTAGTGTAAATTACAATTTTTCTGATCTATTAGCCCGTGCTGAGGTACCACAATGAAGCTTGCTAAAATTGACATTACCTACTTCCGCTGCTTCGAATCGCTTGAAGTCAAACTTCACCCAGACATTAATGTCTTTGTTGGTGCAAATGGAGCAGGCAAAAGCAGCATTCTTGATGCCATAGCCATAGCTCTTTATGAGCTCGTTGCTGCAAATGGTGGTGGCGGCAAGAGCCAGCGAAAGATGCAGAAAGCAGCGCTTCAACCCACAGATATTTACATTGAGCCTTCGAAAAGCTACGGGGTCTCGTGGGATGAGAATACGGACAGTTACTCTGCCATTGGCAGAAAGTCCTTTGTACAGATTAGCGCAATGGCATCAGATTACTACTATATAGATGACAATTCGCTTAAACCAATACTTGACGATGAATCCGTGCTGGAGTGGACCGAACATATTGCCTATCGAGCACCGACGAGTTTCTCATACGATAACAGTACATCAGAAAGAGTCTCAGAACTTCATCGTTATATAACGCACCTTTGGGAGGAAATCGGCAAAAGTCCGCAAGCGCTGATTCCTTTGCCCGTTGTTGCGTACTACCGTGCAACCAGAAGGATGGGGGGAATGCCGGAACTTGGAGATATCTTCAAACTCGATCTTGGCAGAGACAAGGCATTCGTGAGCGCTCTTGATGCTGCCGCCAATTTTACGGCGATGTGCCAGTGGTTCTACCTGCGTGAGAACGCCGAACTCCGTGCCAATGTAAACGCCCAGAATGGCGACAGCAAGGAGTTTGCTGACTTGCAAGCAGTGCGGCAGGCATTGAAACTTACCATCGAAGGTCTGGAGCGAGTCTATTTCGATGGCAGCCCACCTCGGCTGATGGTCGAAATCCGGGAATTCGATGGCAGTTTGCGAGCATTCGAGCTGGCGCAACTGAGCGATGGATACCGTAACTTGCTTGCGCTGGTACTCGACTTCGCCCGTCGGCTGGCACAGGCTAATCCAAACTGGCCAAACCCGCTTGAAGCTCCAGGCATTCTGCTTATCGACGAGATTGAACTGCATCTGCATCCACGCTGGCAGCAAAAGGTCATTCCGGCTCTTCGGGCAGCTTTTCCTAACACCCAGCTTATTGTTTCGACGCACAGTCCGGCGGTGCTAACCACAGTACGCCGAAAACATATCAAGCTGCTTGGTGCTGACCATCAGTTTGAGCAGATTCCGGATGATGTAGGTACCTACGGCGCGGACAACTCCCGTGTTCTTGCCGAGGTGTTTGGCGCTGATTCACGGCCCGGAAATATCGAAACCGTTAAAAAACTGCGGGACTATCTGCAATTGATAGAAAAGCGCCAGCATGACACTGAGGAGGCATCCAATTTGCGCATCGAACTTGAAGCGGCATTAGGCACAAGCGACCCCGATCTTTTTCGCGCCGACCTTCGTATCAAACAGATAAAGATACTTGGTCAGCGATGAGAACCATTCAACGCAATGCGCCACCGGATTGCCTTGCCCGGCAGCCGATAAACCGGCCATGGAGTGAATTTATGGGCAGTGAGTGCCATACCGCTCTTGATGCCACTTTGCGCATGGAGCAACAAGGGCTTTGCTGCTATTGTGAACATCAGATTACGGACAGCGACGGCCATATCGAACATTTTGAGCCGCGCCAGAGAAATGAGGCTCGAACTTACGACTATACCAACCTGGCACTTTCCTGCAATGGCGGCAATGCAAAACATTGCGGCCACTACAAGGATAACCGGCAAAGGAACCCAGGGTACGAGTGGGATGCTGCTCGTTTTTCCTCCCCCCATGATCCGCAAACCTCGTCACTCTTCAGTTATCTGCTTGATGGCAGCATCAACCCGACTCCGGTCGATAAAGAAAAGTCCCTCTTTGTGATTGGCTATCTCCGCCTCAACTGCTCCCGCCTGATTGACCGACGGCATCAACACGCACGGGATCTGATTGATATCCTTGGTGAAGAGCCTGACTCCGACATAGTGACTTGGCTTCGCAAAGAGTATCTTCAACCCGATACCAACGGCCATTTGAAACAGTTTTACTCGCTCTCGAAAGCGATTCTGAATCCATGATCTACAAGAAAAAACTCATAGAAGTCGCGCTGCCGCTTGAAGCGATCAATATTGCCTGTGCACGTGAAAAGCAGCCAGGTATCGGTGCTCATCCAAGAGGTCTGCATTTGTGGTGGGCGCGGCGACCTTTGGCAGCGGCACGGGCGGTGATTTTTGCCCAGATGGTGGATGACCCTTCAGCCCATCCCGATATTTTCCCAACCGAGAAGAAGCAGGAAAAAGAGCGGCAAAGACTTTTCCGCATTATTGAAGATTTGGTAAAATGGAAGAATACCACCAACGAAACGGTTTTGCTGCAGGCTCGTGAGGAGATCTGGCAGAGTTGGCGCTACACCTGCGCCGAGAATGCTGGCCATCCGCGAGCAAAGGAGTTGTTTGACCGCTACAAACTGCCAGCCTTTCATGACCCTTTTGCCGGAGGTGGAGCGCTGCCGCTTGAAGCGCAGCGTCTGGGACTGGAGAGCTACGCCAGCGACCTCAACCCGGTCGCCGTGCTGATCAACAAAGCGATGATTGAGATTCCGCCGAAGTTTGCAGGGAAGCACCCGGTTAATCCTGAATGGCAGCAAAAAACACTTGCAGGAAAAATGGGGCGGGAATGGAAGGGAGCCCAAGGGTTAGCGGAGGATGTGCGCTACTACGGCCAGTGGATGCGTGATGAAGCTGAAAAGCGCATTGGTCACCTCTATCCAAAGATCGAAGTGACGGCGGAAATGGCTGAAGAGCGGCCTGACCTGAAAAAATATGTTGGCCGGAAGCTCACAGTCATTGCCTGGCTCTGGGCACGCACCGTAAAAAGTCCAAACCCCGCTTTTGCCAGCGTTGACGTGCCGCTTGCTTCAACCTTCATGCTCTCCACCAAGCCTGGCAAGGAGGCTTATGTTGATCCGGTGATTGAGGATGGTGGTTATCGTTTTACGGTGAAGGTTGGTAAGCCTAAGGATGTTGATGGGGCGAAACGTGGAACCAAATCAGGGAGCAGTGGCAGCAGTTTTCTGTGCTTGATGTCAAGCACACCAATGCCCTTCGATTATCTTCGTGCAGAGGCAAAATCGGGGAGAATGGGGCAACGCTTGATGGCCATCATTACCGAAGGTGATCGTGGGCGTATTTATCTTTCACCAACTCCCGATATGGAAGAGGTTGCAACGAGTGCAATGCCAAATGATCCTCCTGAAACTGACCTTCCAGCCAAAGCACTTGGTTTCCGTGTACAAGAGTATGGTATGACCAAGTGGCGCGACCTCTTCACTTCCCGTCAACTCTTAGCACTTACCACCTTCTCCGATCTCGTGCAGGGAGCACGCGACAGGGTTAAGCTTGACGCGATTAATGCTGGTTTGCCTGAAGATAGCCAAGGCCTCGCAAAAATGGGCTCAGGTGCGATAGCTTATGCAGATGCTGTGGCCGTCTATTTGGCGTTTGCTATAGATCGACTGACTGACTATAATAGCTCAATTTCAACTTGGAAACCATCAGGTGAGCAGGTTATGCAGACCTATAAGCGTCAGGCTCTTCAAATGACGTGGGATTTCCCAGAATCCAATGTTTTGGGAGAGTCTGCCGTTTGTTGGAAGAATGCAGTGAAATACTCCGCAGATAATCTGTCAGCGACCGCGAGCCAATATATAGTCACAGAAGGGTTTGTGGATCAACGAGATGCAGCAACTCAGTCGAGTTCAATAGGAAAGGTTGTCTCGACAGATCCACCCTACTACGATAACATAGGCTATGCGGACCTTTCGGACTTCTTCTACGTTTGGCTACGTCGCTCTTTGAAAACTGTTTTTCCCGACCTTTTCGCAACACTTGCAGTACCGAAGGCTGAAGAGCTGGTGGCCACTCCCTATCGTCATGGCAGCAAAGCAAAGGCAGAGTGTTTCTTTCTTGATGGTATGACACAGGCTATGCATCGACTTGCTGAACAGGCGCACCCTTCGTTTCCAGTAACCATTTACTACGCCTTCAAACAGGCGGAAAGTGACGGAGGTGATGGAACGACAAACACCGGCTGGGACACCTTCCTTGCCGCCGTCATCGAAGCTGGATTTGCCATCAGTGGCACTTGGCCGATGCGGACAGAACTGAGTAATCGCATGATTGGCTCAGGCACTAATGCACTTGCCTCCAGCATTGTCCTCGTTTGCCGTCCACGCCAAGCCAACGCACCCACTGGCACCCGCCGCGATTTCGTCGCCGCGCTTAAAGGCCCGTCCCGCGAAGAACGTGAACAACTTGGACATGAGAAAAAACGGAAAGAGCTCTCATCAGCCCGTAGAGAGGAAATTCGTGCGCGGCTTGAGGATAACCTTCCGGCGGCTTTGGTAAAGCTGCAAAGCGGCAACATCGCCCCGGTGGATCTTGCGCAGGCGGCCATTGGCCCCGGCATGGCGGTCTATACCCGTTATGCAAAAGTGCTTGATGCCGACGGCAAACCTGTTCCTGTTCGTGCCGCGCTGGCGCTGATCAATCAGGTGCTTGATGAAGCATTGGAAGAGCAAGAAGGTGATTTCGATGCTGACAGTCGCTGGGCACTCACATGGTTTGAGCAGATGGGCTTCAATGACGGCGATTACGGCGTTGCTGAACAACTGTCCAAGTCCAAAAATACCGCTGTAGCAAGTTTAGTCGAAGGTGGCATTGTTTTTTCAAGGTCAGGCAAAGTGCGACTATTAAAACCTCACGAACTTGCAATAGATTGGGATCCCCAAAAAGATAAACGCCTGAGCGTATGGGAAATGCTGCACCAACTCATTCGAGTTTTCGATGTTGGCGGCGATAAAGCAGCTGCAGAAGTGGTGGCAAAACTTGGCAGCCAGGCCGAGATTGCGCGGGAACTCTGCTATCGCCTATATACGTTATGCGAGCGCAAAAAACGCGCAAATGAAGCTATGGCTTACAATGCATTGGTACAAAGCTGGCCGGAGATCACCAGGTTGGCTCATGAAATACCAACAGCAACCACGTCAGATACCTATAACTTGTTTGACATGAAATAAACTATGGCCATTACAAATTATGAGCGAGTTGGTAAGGCTCTGGCACAACTAAAAGAAGGGTTGTCTCCCTTTGTTGAACGAGAGGTTAATGCCGCAATCGAAGCCAATCTGCTGTCGCCTCAGCAGGTTAAGAGTTACACCGATGACCCGATTTTAGCCAATAAGAGTATCCGTGATTGGGATGTAGCAGCTCTCTTGAAACTGATGTGGGATATCTGGAACGATCTCTTTCGCAGAACACTGGGCTTTTCTGAGCGTAGCTTGGTGTCGGAAATTCGTGATTGGCGCAATAAATGGGCACACCAGGAACCATTCTCCAGCGATGATGCTTACCGGGCGTTGGACTCCATCGCCCGACTCCTTACCGCAGTATCAGCAACAGAGGCTAATGAAGTCGAGAAGGCAAAAACGGAATTGTTGCGAGTGCGATTCGATGAACAGGCCCGCGGTGAAAGAAGAAAATCATCCAGTATTGCCATTGAAACAGGTGTAACGGGGATACTTAAGCCATGGCGAGAAGTGGTAATGCCCCACGATGACGTTGCCAGTGGACGCTACCAGCAGGCCGAATTTGCGGCTGATCTCTGGCAGGTGCACCTGGGCGAAGGAAGCAATGAATACCGGGACCCTGTTGAGTTTTTCCGCCGTACCTATCTGACCGAAAGCTTGAAGGAGATGCTAATCAGTGCCGTAAGGCGCTTATCTCAAGGCGGAGGTGATCCCGTTGTGCAGTTGCAAACCAATTTTGGTGGAGGCAAGACACACTCAATGTTGGCGCTTTACCACCTATTTTCCGGGATTACTGCGACTGAACTGCCTGGCGTTGATGCCATACTTTCCGCAGCGGGGGTGAACAACATTAGCAAGGTGAACCGTGTAGTTCTGGTGGGGAACAAGATATCTCCGGGGAATCCTTCGGTCAAGGCTGATGGGACAGTGGTTCACACACTTTGGGGTGAACTCGCTTATCAACTTGGTGGAGCGAAAGCCTTTGCACGTTTGGCAGCTGATGACGAAAAGGCTACCAGTCCTGGTGACCTCTTACGAGAACTGTTTAACGAGTATGGCCCCTGCCTGATTCTTATAGATGAATGGGTTGCGTATGCTCGCCAGCTGCACGACCAGAGCGACCTTCCCGCAGGAGGCTTTGAGACACAATTTACGTTTGCCCAAGTGCTGACTGAATCGGCAAAGTTAGCCAAAAACTGTCTCTTGGTTATTAGTCTGCCCGCTTCAGATACTTCCGGTTCGCCACATACTCAAGCTGATGATGTGGAGGTTGGCGGCACACGAGGCCGTGAAGCTCTTGACAGACTGCGTAATGTCGTTGGGCGTGTTGAATCTTCATGGCGACCTGCTACTGCGGAGGAGGGTTTTGAAATCGTGCGTCGCCGCTTGTTTCAGCCACTTGTTGAACCTGAGCAGTTTAAACAGCGTGATGTTGTAGCTCGTGCCTTTGCCGATTTCTATCGTAGCCAGAAGTCAGAGTTTCCACCCGAAACACTTGATGCCGGGTATGAACAACGAATAAAGGCCGCCTATCCAATCCACCCTGAAATCTTTGACCGTCTCTACACCGATTGGTCCACGCTGGTAAAGTTTCAGCGTACACGCGGAGTGCTGCGCTTGATGGCGGCGGTGATTCACAGCCTATGGGAAAAGGGCGATCGCAATCCGCTTATTTTGCCTGCTAACGTCTCGATAGACGATCCACGTGTGCAGTCTGAGTTAACTCGCTACTTATCGGATAACTGGGTGCCTGTTATCGAAAAGGATGTCGATGGACCGAATTCACTACCACTCAAAATCGATAGTGAACAACCCAACCTTGGGAAATACTCTGCCTGCCGCCGTGTAGCTCGTACTATCTATATGGGCTCAGCGCCGACAACCGCAGCGGCTCATAAGGGGATAGAGGATAGACGAGTGAAGCTTGGGTGCGTAATGCCCGGTGAATCACCCGCAGTCTTTGGCGATGCTCTGCGTCGCATGGCAAGTGCTGCTACATATCTTTATCAGGATGGACCGCACTACTGGTACTCTACCCAGCCAACAGTGACAAAGTTAGCCGAAGATCGAGCCGATCAGTTGAAGCGTGAACCAGATAAAGTGACGGCAGAACTGGAAAAACGCCTTCGCCATGACCTGACACGTACCGGCGACTTCAATCGTATACACCCTATGCCGCAAAGCGGAGCTGATGTTCCTGACGATATGGACGCACGCTTGGTGGTGCTGGGTGTGACTCAACCATACAGTAGAGAATCAGATAACCTGGCCGAGGTGGCTGCAAAAGCAATTCTTGAAACCAGGGGAAGTACACCTCGCCTCTACCGCAACACCCTGGTGTTCCTCGCCGCCGATAAAACCCGTATGCAAGACCTCGACGAGGCAGCGAGAAAATACCTCGCATGGCAGTCGATACTCAATGAACAGACAAATCTCAATCTGTCGCCCTATCAAGTGACACAGGCAGAGACACAGAAGAGTGCCGCTGAGGGTGCTGTTACCGCTCGTTTGCCTGAAACCTGGCAATGGTTGCTTGTGCCAGTGCAAAGCACACCGCAAGTCGCCATAACATGGGAAGTGTTACGCCTCACAGGTACTGAGCCACTGGCTATGCGCGCAAGCAAGAAGCTTCGTACTGATGAACTGTATTTGACCAGCTTTTCGTCGACTCGATTACGGATGGAATTAGATCGTATCCCTCTCTGGCGTGGTGACCATGTACCTGTAAAACAACTTGTTGAAGATTTTGCACGGTACCTCTACCTTCCACGCCTAAAGGATTCGGCGGTGCTCTTGCGGGCTATCAGCGATGGCTTGACGTTACTCTCATGGTCGCAGGACAGCTTTGGATTTGCCGACAGCTTTGACGAAGCAGCAGGGCGCTATAAGGGCTTACGCAACGGCTCTGTGGTTCAACTTGCTGACCCCAACTCACCTGAGTTAGTTGTGAAGCCGGATGTAGCCATCAAGCAGATCGAAGCTGAGCTTGTGGTTCTTACAAAAAACCCGGCTTCTGGTGATACAAGCGAGATGGATGATAGCTTGGGTAAAAATCACCATGTAGGCGAAAATCTGACTGACGAGCCAGTGCCTGCCGCCACGACCAGACCTAAGCGTTTTCATGGTACAGCAACACTCGATACTACACGTGTCGGTCGTGACGCCAGCAGAATAGCCGAGGAAGTCATTGCTCATCTGGCAAGCTTAGTCGGTGCCCGAGTTACTGTAACCATCGAAATTGAAGCCGAATTACCTGAGGGTGCACCAGATAACGTGGTTCGAACAGTGACCGAAAATAGCAGGACACTGAAATTTACAAGTCAAGGGTTTGAAAAGGAGTAGTGCGGATAAAAGTAATAAGCTATGACTTTATTCTCATTTGGTTAGTACAGCAGACCATGGCTATCGCTTTTCAATGTATTCACTCTGTTGTTGCAAGTCCAAACCTTAAGGCAGAAGGGCAAGTACTACAGGAAATATGGCTCCTTAAAAAGTTTGTTGTTGTCTGCCAGTTCCAGCAGGTTTCGATCCGGAAATTGAGGTGAACAAATCTCCAGAACACTCCTGCTGCCCATAACAATTGATGCATATTATCAGACGGAAACTATTGAGTCCGTGTCCATATTACCAATAGAAATATTTTTATGAGAATATTCGTTTTTTCGACACATGGAGCTCCATAACCTTACGCATGTTCAGCAACTGCCTGTTTCCATCGATGCCGCATGGGCTTTTTTTTCCTCTCCCGGTAATCTCGCACGAATCACCCCTCCTGAAATGATGGTTTCCATAACCAGCGGTAAAGGGGAACTGAGCATTTATCCGGGAATGATTATTACCTATACTTTATATCCGTTCATGATGATTCCTGTAAGGTGGGAAACCGAAATTGTCAGTGTCAATAAACCATATTTTTTTGAAGACAGGCAGAACTCTGGACCTTACGAATTCTGGCATCACCAACATATCTTCAAAGAGATTCCGGGAGGTGTTGAGATGACTGACATCCTGCACTACTCCTTGCCGATGGGTCTTTTTGGAGAGATTGTCAATACCTTGATTGTAAGCCTGAGGCTTGAAGAGGTTTTCAACTATCGAAAAATGAGGATAGAAGAGCTGTTCGGGAATATGTGACAGCATTAACCAAACCCAAAAAAGCAAGTAATGCAAAAGACAGGGCTCTTTTTCATGGCCGATATCGCTATTCTTTTTAGCGGAGGTCTGGCACTGTTTCTTTACGGCATAAGAATTATGAGCAGTGCCCTGAAAAAGGCATCCGGTGAACGAGTTCGTCAGTTTATATCAAAGATTACAGGCAACCGCTTCAATGGTTTGCTTGCCGGGGCATGTGCCACTCTGATTGTTCAAAGCAGCAGCACGATTATTGCCACGCTTGTGGGATTGGTGCAGTCCCGCCTTATGACCTACAGCCAGGCTCTTGCTGTAGTTCTCGGCGCTGAAATAGGCACAACAGCCATGGCGCAGCTTGTAGCCTTCAGTTTGCAGGATTATGCCCTGATTTTTTTTGCAGCCGGTTTTGCTTTGAGTTTGGCGGGGAAATCTGAATCTCTCCATTTTACCGGAGAAGCCCTTTCGGGGTTCGGTCTCCTTTTTTTCGGTCTCAAGCTTATGGCGGAAGCGATGACGCCATTGCAGCAGCAACCGGCGTTTATATCACTTCTCCATTATATCGAGCATCCTTTGCTCGGTGTTGCCACAGGTATAGCCGTAACAGCCCTTATGCACAGCAGTTCGGCGTTTATAGGTATTATCATAACGCTCGCCCTGCAGGGTTCCATGAGCCTTGAAACCGGGATTGCCTTACTCCTTGGCGCTAATATCGGCACCTGTATCACAGCAGTGATTGCAAGTTCAGGGATGCAGCGTGCCGCTAAACGGGTAGCGCTGGCTCAGGTATTGTTCAATGTGAGCGGAGTGCTCATTTTTCTCCCATTCATTCCGCAATTTTCAGAGCTTATCCGCCTTATTTCATCTTCTGCAGATCATTCCGGGCAGGAAAGTCTTGCTCTTACAGTGCCAAGGCAGATAGCCAATGCCCATACCTTTTTTAATCTTTTTATGGCCTTGTTTTTTCTGCCATTTCTGCCACTCTTTGATAAACTGCTTTGCCGGATTATTCCTGATGACCCGGAAGAAGCAAGACTGATTCCAGCGGTGAAGTATCTGAAGGATTCGGCATTGTCAACCCCAGTGCTTGCTCTCAGTTATGCAAAAGCCGAAGTTGCAAGAATGGGAACTATTGCCGGTAAAATGGTCCGCGCATCGCTTTATCCGTTTATTAATGCAGAACCCGGTCATGATGTTGTGTTTCCAAATCTTTCCGTCATTAAGGGGATGATCATGCGAGAGGAGAAACTTGATTTTCTTGAACATCGTATGTCGGATTATCTGATTAAAATAAGTCTCAGTGAGCTTAATGAACAGGAGTCCCGAGAGGTGTTTGCTCTTATGAATATCGTCAAGGACCTCGAATCCCTGGGAGATGTTTTCGAAACTCTTGGTGGGAAGGTTATTGAAAAAAAACGGGGCCTCAAAAGTGATTTGAGTGAAGAAGGTAAAGGCGAGCTGATGGAAATTCATAATCTGGTCAGTACGGAAATAGAAGAGCTTTCCGGGGTATTGCAGCATATGGATCCGCAAAAAGCCAGATCAATTCTTCTTGGTGATGAGCGCTTCAGGCTCCTTGTTGAACGAGCCGAAACTGGCCATCTGAAAAGAGTATTTCTTGTGCCGAACGCTGAGATTACTCATGATATTCACATGGAGCTTATCAATGTATTCAAACAGGTTCGCCATTATTGCAAAAGCATTGCCGGGAGTATTGCCGGCGCATGCGAGTGAGGGAGGTGAGTGTTTGTTTATTTTGTGAGGATTTGTTATTTAGAAGACCATAATTGTTCTTTTGTTGTAGCTGGTGCCGGCTTAAAAGCCGGAGAATAGGGAATTACGTGAGAATCGTAAACTGTACCCGCAACTGTACAACGGTAACCGCAAAGCTGAAGCATGGCCACATGCACAGTTATTTCGCGGTTGTTTCAGGTCACTGCATTGTTTTCCACTCAGGAAAACCGCGGGAAGGCCGGGAACAGATGTAAGCCGTTATAGTCAGGAGACCTGCCAGTTATTTTTGCATTACAAGATCGGACTACGGGATATAGTCGGGGCAAAGCTGTACTTCTTTTGCAT
>CAIVSG010000088.1 GCA_903908555.1 uncultured Chlorobiaceae bacterium
GACAATGAAGGGCTCCCTGCCGTAATTGATGAGAATCACCTTGACCTCTCCGCGATAATCTGCATCAATCGTGGCGGGCGTATTCGGCAGTGAAATCATGGAGCGCAACGCAAGGCCGCTTCTTGGACGAAGCTGAGCTTCATATCCTTCAGGCAATTCAATGGCAAATCCGGAGGGAATCAGTGCCGTTGTAAAAGGATCAATCGTTATAGGCGCCTCAATACAGGCGGAGATATCCATCCCGGCAGCATGAGCGGTTGCATAAACGGGAAGTGTGGCTTGTTTGTTAAGGCGAACAATCTTTACTTTGAGCATCAGTCAGCAATTGCTTGTTTTAAGAATTAATACAATGGCCAATATAACGACATTAACCACAAGGCAATTGAAGCAATCACCCCTCAATATTTATGCACTGGCCTTCGGCGCCCATCCCGATGACGTGGAGCTTGCATGTGGAGCAACTCTGCTCAAAATCATGGGTGAAGGGCAATCAGTCGCTGTCTGCGACCTGACAAGAGGAGAGATGGGGACAGTCGGAACCCCTGAAACACGGAAAACCGAAGCAGAAGACGCTGCTGTGATAATGGGCTACCGCAGTCGCATCACCCTTGACCTTGGAGACTCAAAACTCTTCCATACCGAAGAGAACATGGCAGAAATCATCAAGGTCATCAGGCTGTTCCGGCCAGAGGTTATCTTTGCCAACTCCCCTGACGAACGCCACCCGGATCATGTCAAAGCATCAAAACTTGTTACCGACTCGTGCTACTATGCCGGTCTCCAGCAGCTCACGACAACCATAAACGGTCAGGCGCAGCAGCCCCACCGCCCCAAACACCTCCTCTACTACATCCAGTTCAAGCACCTCGAACCCGACATTATCGTCGATATTTCGGAAACCTTCGAAACCTCAAGAAAAGGAGTGCTCGCCTTCGCTTCTCAATTCTATCAGGAAGGGACTACCGAAAAGGCTCAAACCATGATCAAACGCCGCGAATTCCTCACAGGCCTTGAAGCACGCGCCCGATATTTCGGGGAACAGATCGGCACACTCTACGGCGAAGGGTTCAAACTCCCCTCTCCCCTTGCCATCACCTCATTCACCGGCACATTCCCCGGATAATCTGAAAAGCTTTGTATACTCGGCTTGAGTACTCTGATCAGCCGTGTTTACGACAATTTTTTTCGGAAGTGTCTTATGATGCTTCCGAAAATCCCTGACACAGGCAGGTGATGAAAAATATATCTCATCAATAAAATCAAGGTCCAAAGGGCCCTCGTTTTCCAGCCAATCTTGATCAATACCCTCTACCTGTTTGCAGGAAAAATGAACCTTGATGAACTCTACGGTATCGAATAAACTGGAATCATCCCCGGCAATCAGCACTTTTTTCTTTTTGGAGTACCAGTTATCCTCAATAAACTGTTTGATGCTGTCACCGATAATGAGCAGTGCGGGTGAATAAAACGGCTGAGCTCTTTTCCTCAGCTCCCCCAACGTTCCGGTAATGATCTTTTGATTGTACCTTGTTGCATTCTGCACGATAGCAACGGCAGTATTTTCGTTTCTCCCCTTTTGAGCGATGGCATCAAGCACCTCATAAACCGTCGAAGCGACCATATAATAAACAATCGTATCCGTATCAGGAACCTGGATTTTACTGACCGGGTGACCAGTACAAAAAGCCACCGAAGAGGAGATTTTTCTCATGGTCAGTGGTATTTCGGTATAGGCGCTTGCACCTTGAGCGGCCGTAATACCGGGAATAATTTCATACCCGATGCCGTTTTGACGCAACACCTCTATTTCTTCACCGCCACGGCCAAAAATGTACGGATCGCCACCTTTCAATCTGGCTATGGTTTTTCCTTCACGGGCATGGCGAAGAATCTCTTCATTGATGGCATCCTGTTCAAAATGGTGATTGTCTTTTCTTTTGCCCGTATAAATTTTCGGGGCATTGTACCGGGCAATAAGCTCAATACTTACCAGATCATCATAGAGAATAACATCAGCCTCACGCAAAACCCTTTCGGCTTTGATAGTCAGCAACTCCGGATCACCGGGACCTGCACCGATGATATAGACATACCCTCTCTTTTCCGCATCGGAACCCTTTTCACTGGAGTCTTGTATCGCATTCATGGCATCGTCCTTCATATATTGGGAAGCAACTCAGAGATCACCATTTTGCAATATGGCTTTTATTTTATTCCTCCACTCAACTGACTTTTTTACGTTTTCCCCATTGGAAGAAATGGCAATA
>CAIVSG010000089.1 GCA_903908555.1 uncultured Chlorobiaceae bacterium
AAAGAACCCCGAACTCATTCCCATTGTTGAACGCGCTCTGGTAAAAAGCAGCGAGGCGATTATCGAATCGGAAATAAAAGCATATCCATTCCAGACCGAAACCAGCATCGCTGACTGGCATTACAAAACAGGACAGACATACATGGATGCCGTAAAAATAATTAAATTGCTCATGGAGAACGTTTCGCGCAATGGGTCCATGTTACTAAATATCACGCAGCATGGTCGTGGCGATCTTGACTCAGAGGTAGTCCGTATTTGCAAAGATGTTGGCGCATGGTTGAAAATCAATGGTGAAGCTATCTATGGGTCCCGCCCGTTTGAAGTCTGCGGCGATAACACAGTTAGCTATACACGCAATAATGGAAATGTTTATGCTACTGTTTTAGATTGGAAGGATAGTACGATTACTTTCAATGCATTTCATTCAGGAGGAGGCACATTGGGCAAAGTGACTAAAGTAGAGCTTCTTGGCTCTAACATTACAATGAAGTTTGTCCAACATGAAAAGGGGCTGACAGTTATACCTCTCGGAACAGCGCAGTCATTGCCTGGGATCGCAGATCAGCAGCTGGCTTCGAGCTGCCGTGTTCTACGTGTCATCCATGACAGGGGCTGGATCAATGACGATGACACAGGTACGACAGCACCTGGATGGCTTCGCCGTTGCAATCTAAAAACGGGTGACTTCAACAACGATCTCACCACCAGCGATAGACCTGGTGATATCTGGAGTTGTTCGTTCACTGGTAGCAACGTCTCCGTCATTGCCCCGAAAGAAATAGGAGCCGGAAAGATCGAGGTTCGGATAGACGGCCTAACCCGTGCAACAGCGGATCTGTCTATTATGGACTCACGCCAAGCTCAGCAAGTGGTATGCGAGGTAACTGATCTGACTCCAGGCAGACATATCATTAAAATTGTAAATTGTGGACATGGACCAGTGGCTGTTGATGCAATACTTGTCCATTAGGCGACTTTGGAAATGCATCTGTAAATAAAGTTTATACAAAAAATTTAGCTCACGGAAGAGTTATCTGAGGTGAATTAGGGTTATGGTTAGGTGCACCGTAAAGTGATACGATTCACGAAAGATAAATCCTGGAATTGAGTCACTCGTTGTACTGACGTATTTGATTTTTATAATCACGATCGCGGGAAAATAAGAGTTAATGTCAAGAGTTGTGTAAATATCTATTAAGCGACACGCCGTAACTTGGGCATTGATTTTAGTTTTAATTGGTCAAGAGTTTCTGCAACAAGTTTGTAAGCATTGATTTTCCTGAACCGTTGCTGTTGTGCTGTCAACAATTTAAAGACAAGGTACAAGGCAGATTCCCGTGAAGGGATCCGTTTGGCAGCATTGGTTCTAAGTTTGACACTGGCAAAGATTGATTCAATGACATTGGTGGATTTGATGCTGGGCCAATGTTGTTTTGGGAACTGCATATAGGTAAATAAGTCGTGAAGGACGTCGTTTAGCGATGCAACAGCTTTCGGATAGAGTTTTCCATAGGATGTACGAAAGAGACTTATCAAACGCCCGGCCTCATCGGGAGAGCCCGCATAGTAGAGTTCTCTCAAGGCCTGAAGCACTTCGTCATGCTTGGAAGCAGGTACTTTGTCCAAGACATTGCGCATCTTATGGAGGAAGCACCGTTGACGCTTCGCCTGTGGAAACACATCCCGCAGAGCATTCCAAAGGCCCAGAGATCCATCGGCAATCATCAGACCAATCCACTGTAGGCCACGCCGTTTTAAGTCACGCAGAACATCACGCCAGGAATCGGCGCTTTCACGGTATCCTTCGACAAGGCTTAATATCTCCTTCTGCCCATGCCGATTTAAGCCGACAATCACTAGAACAGCCATGGCATCACTTTTTGGACCGGCTTTGGGATAGACGCCATCAGCCCAGACATAGAGATAGTTTTCCTCTAACGAACGCTTGCTCCACGATTCATAATCCTTTTGCCATACTTGTTTCAAGCGAACAATACTTGCTGGAGACAGTGACGCTTCTGGTCCAACAATGCCATCAAAACACTGCCGAAAATCGCCCGTGGCAAGCCCGTGAAGATACAGTTGAGGAATCAAGTGTTGCATCTGTTCCGACATCCGTTGATAGCGATGAACAATCTGAGACTCAAAGGGCTCACGCAAACGCGGAACTCGCACAGGGACACTTCCACTGCCGACAACAATTTTCCGTTGACGTCCATAGCCGTTCCGATAACGCTTCTGCTGTTCTGGCTCATGATGTTCATAATACTCACGTCCCAACACAGCCTGTATCTCTTCCTGTAATGCTTGTTGGATCAAGCGCCGAGCTCCTTCGAGAACGAGATGATCTAAACTTGGTTGAATATTTTCTGTCACCTGCATTGCAACAGTCGTTTGTTTCTTGTACTTTTTCATCAGCGTATCCTCCTCAGGTTTTTATGATGTTGAACAAGACACCCTAAGGTACGGATACGCTTTTTTATTGCCTAAATACAAATATTATTTACACACACTTTGAATGTAACTCGAAAATAATGAATAACTTTAAAAAAATATAATGCATGAATCAATAATAACTTAATGGAGAACTTAAAAATATATGAAAACTAAAACATTTTTAATTGCGCTCTTTCTTGTCCTGTTTATCACAGGAATAGCTGGTAAACTCCCAGCTCAGACTCACCAACAAAATTTTCAACCCAATTTTGCATCATTAGAAAAATCGAACCCTGTTCCTGAGTGGTTCAAAGACGCGAAGTTTGGTATATATTTCCACTGGGGAGTTTACTCTGTTCCGGCATTTGGAAATGAATGGTATCCACGCACTATGTATGTCAAAGGCTCTCCGGAAAATAAACATCATAGTGAAACATATGGCGATTCCTCTGAGTGGCCGTATACCAACTTCATGACAGGTGCAAAAGACAAGCAGGGAAATGTTGTGCAGTTCGCGCCCAAGCTCAAATCAGAAGGCGGTAAATTCGATCCTGAAGAATGGGCGCAGCTCTTCGCGGATGCTGGAGCAAAGTTCGCCGGTCCGGTGGCCGAACACCATGATGGCTTTTCCATGTGGGCGAGCAAGGTGAATCCCTGGAATGCGATGAGTAAAGGCCCAAAGCTCGATCTCGTCAAACTCCTGACCGATGCATTCCGCGCCAG
>CAIVSG010000090.1 GCA_903908555.1 uncultured Chlorobiaceae bacterium
AGGGCTCGCCATGTTTTATGGTGGACTTGTCAGAACGAAAAACGTTCTTGGCACCATGATGCATAGTTTTTCTGCTATGGTAATTATCGGTGTTCTCTGGCCGCTGGTTGGTTATGCTCTGAGTTTCGGTCATGGGATTCTCGGTGGGTTTGTAGGATGGGACAGCAGGTATTTCATGCTGCAGGGCATTGACGACGCTATAATGCCTACGCATATCCCTGAGTATGTGTTTGCTATGTTTCAAGGTAAATTTGCCATTATTACTCCGGCTCTGATTGCAGGAGCATTTGCCGAAAGGGTTAACTTCAAAGGCTATGCCGTATTTATTGCCCTTTGGAGCATTTTTGTCTACAGTCCGATTTGTCATTGGGTATGGGCGGCAGACGGGTTTCTTTTTAATCTTGGAGCAGCTGGCGCTATCGATTTTGCCGGTGGCACCGTTGTTCATATTTCTTCCGGTATTACTGCGCTTGTAGCCGCACTTTATCTTGGCAAAAGACGAGCCTACCCGAATAACGTTATGCATCCCAACAATCTGGTAATGACCCTGATTGGTGCAGGACTTCTTTGGGTGGGATGGTTCGGGTTCAATGCCGGTAGTGCAATTGCCAGCGATCTGGCAACTGCAAGAGCACTTACGGTCACTCAGGTTGCAGCAGCTGCAGGGGCGTTTACCTGGATGATCATTGAAATATTCCAGCATGGAAAAGCCACCAGCCTCGGTGTCGCATCCGGAATTTTGGCAGGTCTTGTTGCCATTACACCGGCAGCTGGAGTTGTTCAGCCGTCAGGTGCGTTTGCTCTTGGTGCACTTGCTGCCTTGACTTGCTATACAGCAATCCTGATTAAAAGCAAACTTGGTTACGACGATAGTCTTGATGCATTTGGAGTCCATGGTGTAGGCGGAATTGTTGGAGCTCTTGCCTTGGTATTTTTTATACGCCCAGCATGGATGGCAGATGCCGCGGCAAAAGTTGGAGGAAGCTGGACGGTTTGGCAGCAGCTTGGTGTTCAGGCTACGGCCGTAGGTGTTACCATTGTATATGCCGGTTTGATGTCCTTCATTCTCCTCTTTTTGGTTGAAAAAACAATTGGTCTTCGTATAAGCGAAAATGATGAAATGTCAGGCCTTGATCATAGTATGCATGGGGAGCATGGATATGGCCTTATCAACCTCAACTAAATCTTTATTAATGAAACTGATAACAGCAATCATTCAGCCGGACCGGCTCGATCATGTTCGCGAAGCCTTGATTCAAGCTGATATAACCAGGATCACCGTCAGTCGCGTAACCGGTCATGGCCGGCAGGAGGATATTGAAATATACAGGGGTCAGAAAATTGCACCAAATCTTATTCCGAAAATCAGAATTGATATTGCTGTCAACAACGAATTTGTCGATATCACTGTTGACACCATCATACAGGCAGCAAGTCATGGTGCTGGAGAGATTGGCGATGGAAAGATATTTATTACCCCGCTCGAAGAGTGTATCCGGATAAGAACCCGAGAGCGAGGCGGCACAGCGATATAAAAGCTTTTTCCGGGTAACAGGGGTCGGAAAATCATCTCTGCCCTTGTTATTGTGGACTACCTGTCGATGAGGGAGTTGCGGGTGTTGGTGAAGGTAATGGTATCTGCCTCCAATCGGGGATATAGGTGTTCAACCAGTTTTCGGCGTTGGTATCGCCAAGTTTTGCTGCCTGACGGAAGTCCTCAAGACGTCCAGGTAAGTCACCGGTTTTACTTCTTGCTATCCCTCGGTGAAAAAACGCAGTTGCCAATCTTTTATCAAGCTCAATGGCGAGGGAAAAATCGGAAATAGCCTCCGCATAATTGCCACTCATATTTTTCACCACCCCTCGGTTATAATATCCTACCGCCTTGAAATATGGCTCCCCGCAGTTTATAACCATAGTGTAATCGTTAATGGCCTGAGTATATTGTTTTAGGTGCTGTTCTGCTGCGCCCCTCATCTGATAGGCCATTGCAAACGCCGGGTTTTTATCAATTGCTTTTGAATACAATTTCAACGCACCTGAAAGATCGCCATGCAGGTGTTTTTCATATCCCTCGTTGAAATAGCTGTTGGAAGATTCCGCCAGGGCAATGTTGATGCCGAGCAGCATAAATGCGGCAGCAAAGGTGATGCAACATAAAATCCTTGTCATGGATTCCCGGCTATAGCTATAAGGAATAAAAAATGCATAAAGAGTAACGTTTTAATATAGTTTTCCCGTCATCAGTTGTTCTTCTTTTTTATGAGTTGCCGAATGACCCGGCATTCACTGATGATTATTTGCACAAGTTATTCTGCTTTGTCTATCTTGCCTCTATAGTAATATTGTCAACGCACCCTCCCGTTAATGTTCAGGATCAGCCTCGAGGAATTTGAAGGGCCGCTTGATTTGCTGCTTTTTTTTATCAGGCGTGATGAACTGGATATTTATAATATTCCGATCGCTAAAATTACTGCTGATTTTATTGGCTACATCCATGATGTCAGAAACCTGAATCTTGAGGTTGTAGCGGAATTTATTTATATGGCCTCCATGCTGATGAGCATCAAGGCAAAAATGCTGCTTCCGCGAGAAACAATTTCTGGAACAGATACGGACGAGTTTGATCCTCGCACAGAACTTGTCCAGCGGTTGTTGGAATATAAACGGATTAAGGAGGCTTCAGGTGCCATGAGCCAGCTTGCTGAGGTTCGTGAAAAACTTTTTGGCCGTGGTTTTTTTGAGTTATTGGAGCCCGAGACAATCGACGAACTTGATGAACCGGTCAATCGGCCAACGCTCTACCATCTCATGCATGCGTATAAAGCCGTTCTTGAAAACATTCCCCGACCCATGACTCGCAGCGTCCAGGATGCTCCGGTAACGGTGGAAGAGCAGACCCTGCTTATTTTGTCTCGACTTCAGGATCAGGTGCCGATTTCTTTTGTTTCAGTGCTCGAGGGAGTTACTGAGCGCCTCATTCTTGTCGTTACTTTTCTTGCTGTGCTTGAGTTGTGCAAAAACCAGAAAATTATTGTACTGGTAAAGGATGGTCACGACGATTTCTGGATAACAATCAGAACAGTGTTGAACCCTCGATAATAATCTTTTAATTCTTTTGTGTTATGCCTGAAATTGTGCCCTTTAAAGGGATTCTCTATAACTCCGAACTGCAGTTGAAAGACTCAGGGCTTATTTGTCCCCCTTACGATGTTATATCAGAAGAACTTCAGCAGCAACTCTATCGGAGTTCACCCTTCAACGCAATACGGCTTGAACTCCCGTTGGAGGCTGATCCCTATACCGCAGCGGCATCGCGCCTCCAAGAGTGGTTGCATGACGGTGAACTGAAGAAGGACCCTGTTCCGGCGATCTATCCATATTTTCAGACGTTTACGGATTCCGAAGGAAACCGGCATACCCGGAGTGGCTTTTTCGCGGCTATGAGACTGCATGAATTTGCTGATAAAAAGGTTCTTCCTCATGAAAAGACCCTTTCAGGTCCTAAAGCTGACCGATTAAACCTGTTTAGAAAAACTAAAACGAATATCAGCAGTATTTTCGGTCTCTATGCTGACGAGGATAAAGCCGCTGATAAGCTGTTGAAGGCATTTACCGAAAACAATGAGCCAATTGTTGATGCACTGTTCCAGGGCGTGAATAACCGGATGTGGCGAATCACCGATCAAGAGCTTATCGAGCGGCTTCAGCACTCACTCCTTGAACGCACAGTTTATATTGCTGACGGCCACCATCGCTACGAGACCGGGGTGAACTATCGGAATGAATGCGCAGCTTCGAATCCCTCACATACCGGCCAGGAGCCGTATAATTTTATTCTGGTCTATCTTGCGAATATTTATGACGAAGGGCTGATTATTTTTCCGATTCACCGACTGGTGCACAGTTTGGAAGGGTTCGAAGCTGTCGTTTTAAAACAACGGCTTCAAGAGTTTTTTACTGTTACTGAACTGCAGGACAGGGCGGCTCTGAAAGCATTTTTCGAAGGTGAACCTTCAAACTACGTTTATGGAGTGGTTACTTCCGGTAATGTTTACGGTATATCACTGAAAACTGATTCCTCTCCTCTGTTTGATTCTTCGCGGCCAGAAGCACTGAAACGTCTTGGTCTGGTACTTCTGCATGATCTTGTTTTGGGTCGCCTGCTTGGTATTTCCCAGGAAGCCATGGCAAAACAGACAAATCTGCTCTATGTGAAGGACGATCGAGAGGTTTTCGAATCGGTCGAAACAGGCCGGGTACAAGTCGGATTTGTCGTAAAACCGACAACCGTTGAGCAGGTTCTTGCCGTTTCTGAAACAGGGGAGGTCATGCCGCAGAAATCGACCTTTTTCTACCCTAAAATCATGACAGGCCTTCTCTTTAATCCGCTCGAATAAAACCCCTATGACTGAAGAGTATCTCTCTCGCTCGACCAAAGAGACCCGAGGGTATGGCCGGCAGTTTGCTTCGGGGCTGCACCCTGGGGACATTGTTTCTCTTACCGGTCCTCTTGGTGCAGGTAAAACCGAGTTCATGAGAGGCATAACGGACTTTTTTGACTGTTCCGACCAGCTATCGAGTCCGACGTTTCCAATATTAAATATCTATCAGGGTTCGCTCTTTGGAGACGAGGTCACGCTTCATCATTTTGATCTTTATAGAATCAAGTCACCTGGTGAGCTTGAAGCTATAGGATTCGATGAATATCTTTCCAGCGGATATCTTTCTGTCGTGGAGTGGGGCGATCTCTTTGCCGAGTACGCTTCTCTCTATTCTGTAACGGTATCTCTCGAATATGCAGGGGATGACCTCCGAAAAATTATTATTAATTATACCGCGTCATGAATATTCTCGCCATAGAGTGCACTCATGCCGCACTAAGCGCTGCCGTACAGAAAGATGACGTCATTACCGAGCTGAAGAGTGCCGATTGGCGTAAGGCAGCTGAGGCGCTTGTCCCTCTTGTGGAGGAAGTCATGGCGAAAAGCGGTCTTCAGAAGCGTGAGCTCGACTACATTGCGATTTCATCCGGTCCAGGCTCTTTTACCTCATTGCGTATTGGAATGTCCGCTGCGAAAGGAATTGCTTACGGTCTTGGAATACCCCTGATTCCAATTCCTACAATGCCGGCAATGGCCGCATCGTTTGTGACTGGAAAGGGTAAGGTCATGGCCGTTATTCAGGCCCGAAAGGGGGAGTACTATTTTGCCGTATATAGTTCTGAAGAGCTCTCATCAGGTGTATGGCATGATGAGGTTCTCAGAGGTTCAGCCTCGGATGTTACTGCGGCGGCTCAAGGAGTCTCGGTGGTTGGTCGTCAGCTGGATGAACTGCACTCATCACTTGCTGCTTGTGGTTCCGTGTATGCTGAAGCTGATTTTTTTTCAGCCAGCTCTCTTTTCCCTGCAGCCGCAAGGCTATTTAAGGCAGCAGATGTCGCAGGGCTTAACAATGTAGTTCCCGACTATCGGCAAATGTTTATTCCCCATATTTGAGACCATTCCCCTAAAGAGTGCCAGCGTATCAGGTTACGAGGTGCTTAAATTACGCCCGAATTATCGTATATTGAAGTTCATGTCTTCCCCATATTCAGGCATAAAACCATGCCGTTGGTATGAGACTATAACACCGATACTAAGGAGCTGTTAATAATTAAATATAACATAATAGGCTAAAATGTTATATTGTCATCATGAAGAATATTGATGACGACATTAAGCCCATACGCGCAAGATTTGAAAAACTTGCTTGGACTTTGGATGAGCGCATGAGGC
>CAIVSG010000091.1 GCA_903908555.1 uncultured Chlorobiaceae bacterium
AAGCCTGTTTTGTGGGCAATTACATTGACCAGGTCTGCTTTTGTCGTTGTGTTTCCCATGGTTCTATAAAGCTTAGGTTATTGTAAGACTTATATTTACTTAAACCACAAATGAAAAGCAACAATTCCCATAAAAACGGCAGAAGCTTTCAGCGAGAAGGTCATTTGAAAGATGCGGTGCCTGGGTAATTTCCCTATTATCCCATTATGACATTGCCAGGCCGGGAACAGGCTGCTGGTAACCTATAATCTCATGTATCTCGGTTGCATTGAGCGACTCCTTTTCAATAAGCACTTGCGCAAGCCGATGCAGAATCGAACTTTTTTCGTTGAGAATTCTTTTAGCATTCTCCATGCAAGTCATAATAATATTTCGAACCTCGATATCGATCTGAAGGGCTGTTTCCTCACTGTACTCTCGTATGTGTGAGTAATCTTTTCCAAGAAAAACCTCCTTGTGGCTATCCCCGTAATTGATCGGACCGAGAGTTTCACTCATTCCCCATTGCCTTACCATTCTGCGGGCAATATCTGTAGCCTTTTCTATATCGTTCGAAGCACCTGTACTGGCTTCATGAAATATAATGTCTTCTGCGACCCTTCCGCCAAGCGCATAGGTAATCATTGCCAGCAGGTACTCCTTATTATGAGTGTAGCGGTCTTCGAGAGGGAGGTATGCCGTAAGCCCCAGACTTCTTCCTCTCGGGATAATCGTAACCTTATGTATCGGATCCGATCCCTTTGTATATGTTGAGACAAGCACATGACCAGCTTCATGGTAGGCAGTCAGTTTTTTCTGCTCATCAGAAATAAACATGCTTCTTCTTTCCGGACCCATAAGAATTTTATCGCGAGCCTGCTCGAAATTATCTGCGGTAATGAGCAGCTGATCGGTGCGAGCGGCCAGAAGTGCTGCTTCATTGACAAGATTTGCAAGGTCGGCACCTGAAAATCCGGGAGAGCTTTTTGCAAGAATGTTGATATCGACACTTTCTGCCAGGGGAGTATTCCGGGTATGAATTTTTAAAATAGCTTCACGTCCCCGTATATCAGGTTTATCGATTGTGATCTGTCGATCAAATCTGCCGGGTCTGAGCAGTGCAGTATCAAGCACATCCGGGCGGTTTGTTGCTGCAATAAGAATAACATTCTCGTTTGTTGTAAAACCATCCATTTCCACAAGAAGCTGGTTCAGAGTCTGCTCCCGTTCATCATGTCCCCCGCCAAGGCCCGCTCCCCGACTGCGGCCAACCGCATCGATTTCATCAATAAAAATAATACAGGGTGAATTTTTTTTTGCCTGCTCAAATAGATCCCTTACTCTGGCGGCTCCAACTCCAACAAACATTTCAACGAAATCCGCCCCTGATATTGAGAAAAAAGGAACTTTGGCTTCGCCTGCAATAGCTTTAGCCAGCAGAGTTTTACCGGTACCGGGAGGGCCTAGAAGCAGTACCCCTTTAGGGATTTTTCCACCGATTCTTTGGAATTTTTCAGGATTGGTCAGGAATTCTACAGTTTCCTTCAGCTCTTCAATTGCCTCATCAACGCCGGCAACATCGTTAAAGGTGGTTTTAACATCAAATTCACTGACAAGCTTTGCACGGCTCTTGCTGAAGCTGAAAATATTTTTTGCCTGCCCGCTGTTTTGACCGCTCATTCGCCTGAAGAGAACAAAGTAAATAACACCGAAAATAATCCAGGGGGCGAACAGAACAAAAAAGGTATTCAGAGGACTGGTACCCTCCTCAACTTTGATACGGATTCCTTTTTCTGCCAATATGTCGGCTTGCTCCACACTGAATGAAGGAATTCTGACGGAAAAACGGTCAGTCGGAAGGTTTGTTTTATTGATCAGCGAGAGCGGGGTAACAGTTTTAAGTTTTCCGTTCAGAATTGCTGATTTATCCTCAAATGTTTTAACTGTTACTTCGGTAACCAGAGTTTGGGAAAGAAGGGATTTATACTCGTTATAGGTTATTTCAGGGTTGGCGGGACTTGCAAAAAAACGTTGAAAAACAAACAACAACAGGAAAGCAACCATCATGAAAAAGATGAACCGGGGAAACTTTGCCTGCGGATTTTGTCCTATTCCCTGAAACCATCCACTCTTTTCTTCATCGTCTTTCACCGGCTTGAATTTATTTCGGGACGTATCTTTCACCGGTTTTTTGAAGGGATTTTCAGGCATAACATGTCTTGAGTGGTTCCGTAAAATGTAACTTACTACATTTAAAGTAATTAAAAGTAGAACTGCAATCGAAAACAAAAAGTTTATATGAGATGGGCTGATATAGAAGAAAGTTATGTCCTTTATTCCTGTGGGATCAAGAATTTCTGGTTAAACTGTTATCTTGTGTATCCAAAAGCGGTGAGTTTTTCTTAAATTCATTGCTCTTGCAATAGTTTGCAGTCAATAATAAAGTACAACGCTCATTATGGTTGGTCAAAGGGTTAGAACCAGGTTTGCACCTTCTCCAACAGGATATTTACACGTAGGCGGACTGAGAACCGCACTGTATAACTACCTGTTCGCAAAGAAAATGAATGGAACTTTCGTTATACGCATTGAAGATACCGATCAAGCCAGGAAAGTAGAGGGAGCGCAGAAAGATCTTATCAAAACTCTTGAGTGGGCAGGAATTATTGCTGATGAAAGTCCGGAACATGGCGGTGATTTCGGGCCCTATGTTCAGTCTGAAAGGCTTGACATCTATGCTAAATATTGCCAGCAACTGCTTGACGATAATCATGCCTACTACTGTTTTGCAACCCATGAAGAGCTTGAAGAAAACCGGCAGCTCCAGATAAAGCAGGGTCTGCAGCCGAAATACAATAGAAAATGTCTTCCTGAAGAGATGGGAGGTTGCATACCATCGAGCCAAATCAAAAAAAAGCTTGATGAAGGATCGCCCTATGTAATTCGCATGAAAGTGCCCGACTATGTTTCGGTCTGGTTTGAAGATATTATCAGGGGCCCTGTAGAGTTCGATTCTGCGACTATTGATGACCAGGTGCTGATGAAATCCGATGGGTTTCCAACCTATCATTTTGCCAGTGTTATTGACGACCATCTGATGGAGTTCACCCATATTATCAGAGGTGAAGAGTGGCTTTCCTCAATGCCGAAGCATCTTCTTCTCTACGAATTTTTTGGCTGGGAACCTCCCAAGGTTGCCCATCTCCCGCTTCTGCTTAATGCCGATCGCTCAAAACTCAGCAAAAGGCAGGGTGACGTTGCTGTTGAGGATTATGTCCGCAAGGGATACAGTTGTGATGCTATTGTGAATTTTGTTGCCATGCTGGGCTGGA
>CAIVSG010000092.1 GCA_903908555.1 uncultured Chlorobiaceae bacterium
CAACTCAAAGACTTATAATGAACTAGCCGAGGCTATCAGCAATGCCATGTCAGGAGGACAGATTGAAATGCCTGACATTCATTTCACCGCGGCAATCGAAAAAACCTCGTCCGAGCCTGTAATAACGACGACCACGTTTGGAGATGGCGAAGAGAAGGTGTTGCGGATCAATGCCGAACTCCTTGACCGTTTGATTGGGCTTGCCGCCGAGTTTCTGGTCGAGTCGCGCCGCCTTGCTCCTTTTGTGCATTCCCTGCTACGCACCGTCCGACAATTAAACGGGTTGACTGGTCGGCTGGAACGTATAGAAAGGCATCTGGCGGGAATCGACGAGATTGAGCATGAGCTTGAACTGTTGCGGGTAGCCATACAGATTAGTGCCGAAACCGCTGACGGCATTGCCGGATACTGGCGGTTTCTGGAAAGTTTTGAGCGTCGCTCAAGCCAGTTGTCACGGCAACTCTACAAAGAGGCTACGACCAGCAGGATGCGTCCATTTTCCGAAGGCGTGGCGAACTTTCCACGCATGGTAAGGGATATTGCCGGAGAACTAGGAAAACAAGTACAGTTTATTATTGGCGGACACAATACGTTGGTGGACCGGGATATTTTAGACGTACTCCAGTCACCTCTTAATCATCTGTTGCGCAATGCCATAGACCATGGCATAGAATCACCCGATGAAAGGCTTGCCGCAGGCAAGCCTGCGGAAGGCATCATCCGATTGGAAGCCAGGCATCAAGCGGGCATGCTCTTCGTCGCTGTAGAGGACGACGGACGCGGGATTGATACTGAAGCGTTGCGCCGCCTTGTGGTTTTGCGCAAACTTGTCTCCGAAGAAGTGGCAGTTGGCCTGAGTACTGCTGAACTTTATGATTTCCTTTTCCTGCCGGGGTTTACCGTCAAAGACAAAGTGACGGAAATTTCCGGGCGCGGGGTGGGGCTTGATGTGGTAATGAATAGCCTGCAACAGATTCGTGGCTCAGTGAGAACCCATTCCGAGGTCGGGCAGGGAACCCATTTTCAACTCCAATTGCCTCTTACCCTTTCGATCATGCGCGGTTTGGTTACGCAAATAGCCGGTGAGGCTTACGTTTTCCCCTTAACGCGAGTCGAAAAGGTTTTGGTTCTCGGGCAGCAGGATATTTCCTCTTTGCAAGGCAATGATTTTTTTTACCTGAACGGCAAACCCGTAGGGATTGTGGTAGCGGCCCAAGTACTAGAATTGCAGCAAACCACTGATTTGACTGACTGTTACAATATCGTTGTGATCAGTGACCGGGATGGGCGTTTTGGCATCGTGGTTGATCGCTTCATGGGTGAAAGCAATTTGGTCGTAAGACCCTTGGACCCTGGTTTGGGCAAGTTGCGTGACATTGCCGCCGAAACCCTGTTGGAAGACGGTACGCCAGCGCTTATACTAGACGTGGACGACTTGACCCGTTCCATCGACAGGTTGATAGGCAGGAACCACTTACAACAAGGTGGGGCAAGCCCATCCAAAGCTGCCAA
>CAIVSG010000093.1 GCA_903908555.1 uncultured Chlorobiaceae bacterium
ATATTGTCGATCTGGCCGACAACAAGAGCGCAGAACAGAAGAACCCCAATGGCTTGAGGATAATGCCCTGTCGCGGCAAGGTAGACCACTGCCGGAAACCAGACAAGACCAGAACCAATAATCGGCAACACCGAAAGCACCGACATAATGGTACCCCAGAAGATTGCACTCTCAATACCAGCAAAATGCAAAGCAAGCCCGGCAAGAACACCCTGCATAACACCTATCACCATACTCCCCTTTATGGTCGCTCTTGTCACCGAAAGAAACTTGTCGAGCAGTCGATGCTGGTCACACTCGGTCAGAGGAAAATATGAGAGCACTTTTGAGAGAATCAGACTGCCGTCTTTCAAAAAAAAGAACATGGTGTAGAGGAAAACAAAGAGCAGAAAAAGATCGTTAACAGCCGAATAGGTAAATGATGAGACACCTTCGAAAAGCAGTGATCCTGATTTATTGACAAGCTCACCGGCTTTTTGAAGAATAGTTGCACGATAGTGCTCAAGCTCCGCATAATACGGCAGAGTACGAAGCTGCTCGTTGAATGCGGCCGGCTCCTTAAACTGCTGCTGTATCCATGGCACAGCAACAGTCACGATCCTGCCTGCCTGATCAACAACAATACCAAGAAGAACGACTGACGGAATAATAACAATCAGAAGCAACGTAACCATGGTCATTGCGGCACTGAGGCTTTTACGCCCTTTGAACCAGCGATCGAACTTATTGAACACCGGCATGGCAAGAGCTGAAAAAATAGCCGCCAGAACAATAACCATGAGAAAATACCGGATCATGGCAAAGAAAATGGCGGAGATAAACAGGACAATCAGAAGAAGGATTACCTGGTTTGCTTTTAGGCTGTTCATAGTCTTTTCTATTGTGTTCATCCTTATATAACAATCGCCAGGCCTAAAACCACTCCCCACAATTCCCTTCGAGAAGCTGAGAGCGAACAAAAGCGACTGCAAAAATTCCGGCCGTCTCAGCCCGGAGAATTGTTTTTCCAAAAGAGATTTCCCTGAATCCCGCTTCCCGGGCATCCCCGACCTCTTTTTCTGTAAAGCCCCCTTCCCCTCCAATCAGAAAAAGCGTGTTTTTTCCAGCACATTGCACCTCGGGAGCTTCGTCTGAAATCTCGTAAGGAATCAATTTCAAATCGTACCCCTGAAGAGCTGTAACCTGCCTGAAAGAGAGTGGCTCACCAAGCTGCGGCAGATAGTATTGTTTTGACTGCCGGGCAGCTGAAAGGACAATTGTCCTCCACCGGTTAAGCCTGCTTTGGACTCTTTCACTCGTCGGCTGACTGACAGTGCGCGCCGTAATCATGGGAATTATGGTTGATACCCCGAGTTCGGTAGCTTTTTCCAGAAAAAGCTCAAACCGCTGGGGTGCCTTCAAAAGGGAGAGGGCAACAGTGACTCCGGTATTTGGCCTTTCAACCACTGCATGATCGAGAATTTCCCCCTCAAGTGACTTTTTGCCGATATCCCCTATCCTGACCTCACAACGCGAACCCTGACCATCAGTAACAAGAATCTGGTCGCCTGTTTTTTTTCGCAGAACCCTCGCAAGATGATGAAATTCATCACCATCAATGACAAGGCGGGCAGCATCGAGCGTTATGTTCTCAGGGGAAGTGTAAAAGAGTTCCATAGAATATTAATCCTTCATAGCTACAGCCAGGGCAGCGAAAGAGACTTTTTCAACCCCGGCCTGAAACAGTGCCGAGGCGGCTGCAGCCAGGGTTGCGCCGGTTGTAACAACGTCATCAACAAGAAGCACATGACGCAACGTAACACCTTTTGCAACAGAAAAGGCACCTTCCGGATTTTTTTTCCGTTCTTCAGCAGAAAGACCGGTCTGCGAAACAGTATACCGTTTTCTCACAAGCAGTTTCCGCATCACCGGCCTGGCAAGCGACTTACCAATACCATCAGCAATTTTCTCAGACTGGTTATAGGATCGCTCAATCTTTTTAAGGCGATGCAGCGGAACAGGCACAATGCACTCTATATCCCCGATACCCCCACTGGAAAGCATCCACTCTCCCAATTGAAAGCCAAACATGGTCCCGAGGTTATAGAGCCCTTCATATTTCATGGCGTGAAGCGCAAGCTGCAGAGTGCTCTTTTTGTGAAACTGGTAACGACACCATCCCCGTTCAAACAGAACTGCTTTGCCAAAACGGGAGGCAATAACATTACGCAGCATCTGCTCCGCCTCTACAGAATTTGTGAACGGATTGAAACCAGTCATGCAGGAGTTGCAGCAGCCATCCTCCCCGGAAACAAGAAGCCTGCCGCAGACCACGCAAACGTGAGGAAAGAGCAGGTGAAGGAAACGGTCAAGCGACACGATTAAACCCCCGTGTTATACCTTGTTATGTTCAGCCAAAGCATAAAGCCGCAGCACCGTACATTCCTGCCTTGTTTCCAAGAAGTGCCGGTACCAACTCAAGCCCATCATGCATGGAAGGAAGCGTGGAACGCCGGAGCTGATCAAGTGCCGGATCGAAAATAAGGCTGCCGGCACCAGAAATACCGCCACCAATGACAAATTTTCTGATATCCATGAGCGCCACAACATTTGCCAAACCTGTACCGAGCATGGAGCCGATCCTGTTCCAGAGCGCAAGGGAAACCGCGTCCCCCTCCTTGGCTGCATGTTCAAGATGGCGCGGTGAAAGCTTTGAATAGTCATTGTCACAGAACCTGCCGACAGAAGAGCCTGATGGAGAGGCCTCAATCATCCGGCGTGCAAGTTCCACAATACTTTTTTTCCCGATAAGACTCTCAAGAGTGCCCTTTATACCCGAATGAATGCTTGAACCTTCAAAATCGATAATCATGAAACCTACCTCTCCAGCCGTACCGTTTGGTCCACGATAGAGTTTTCTGCCGAGAATAATTCCTCCGCCCACACCGGTTCCAAGGGTCACCAGGAGAAAATCCCGAAACTCTCGTCCTGCACCGTACAGCGCTTCACCAAGGGCCGCAGCATTAGCGTCATTATCAATAAAAACAGGAATCGACAGTTCGTTATGCTGCTTCAGATAGTGCTCAAGATTGTCGCGCAAAGGAACAACACTCCAGCCTGGAAGGTTCGGTGGATAACTCAGGGTTCCTTTTTCAGCATTGACCGCCCCCGGAGCTCCCAGTCCGATTCCTGCACATTGGGCAGGATCCAT
>CAIVSG010000094.1 GCA_903908555.1 uncultured Chlorobiaceae bacterium
ATCATTCAGAATGATAGATTCTCCTCTATGTTCACCATCCAAGACTCTAAAATCCTCCAATAGACTTTTTTCTTTCGCAATTCCAGCAGCATGTTCAATAGCGGAGGATTCAGCATCAAACAACCCTCGATAGATGAAATCCGTTGGTGCACAACATTTTCTACCAAAATAGATATCCCAGCAAGGATTTTCCAGTGCATCAGAAAAGAGAGTCGTTTTACTTGATGGCACTTCCAGTACAATTGCAAAAGCAGCATCCTGAAGGAAATACCGGTAAGTAATTTTTGAGCCGCCACCAACCGCAGGTTTCCCATCGGTTTTTTTAGGTATAAGAAGAGTTTCCCAAGGGTCTTGATCGTTGTATCCACTGCCTACCATATGGAAATCTCTCAATAAAGTCACTCGCTCTTTTGATTTGCGGAAAGAGAGTACTGTTTGGCGGAGAGGGCCCATTTCCATAAGCAGTTCTCTCTGCTCGCCTCCAGCGCCAAGAGCGCAACAGAGCAATCCTAGTATTCCTGATTTAGTCGGAAACTCGAGCGTCCCTCTCCGCCCGAATCTTGAGTCAGAACCCCAAGACTGTAATGGTGCTTCAAGCCACAGCAACAAATAGGAGCTACTCATTGAACCTCCGCTACATATTTTTTCAGTTCACCGACAAGGCTGTCAATACTGAAACTTGAATCTTCTCCGAAGGTGAAATCCCGTTGCTTTCCAAATAGCGAACCTGCCAGTGCCTCTTTTTTAGCCAGATACTCGGTAAGTGCGATTATGCTGGGCTGTAAATAGCCTCCGTCTTTTGCTTTTATAGCAGTTTCAAAAGGTACCTGCAACCGCTGTCCCTTGCGGATAAAGATCTTTGCAAACTCCCACGGTGAAGCACCGGACTGGGTTGTTTGGCGTGCACTTGGTACAGCAATAAAAAGAGCTTTAGTAAATGCCTCGATTGCTTTCTCAAGTTCTACACCGTATAGGGATATCCAAAGCTGACCAAGGTCAAGGCTGATATAACGGTAATAGGTTGCTGAGTTAAACTCAAGGCTTCCCATATGCGCCGATCCCTGTTCTTCACTCAGGTCATCAAGCGCTGTAAAAAACTCCACTTCGTTACTGACCTTATGCGTAGAGATAGCATGTGAGAACGATGCTGCGGCCTCTATTCCCAAATCACTTGCCTGAGCGACCATCCTGCCAAAGAGGGCTATGTCCAGGCCGTCAATTGCAGGGTTCAGGGTTTTCTTTGCAACTTTCTGAAGCTCAGTGTCTTTTATTGCTGTGCTGTCAAAGTTTTTTCCCAGAGCATACTCAGCAAACGCTTGGGCTTCCGAGTCACTGAAAAAAAAGAGGGTGTCTTTGCTGAAGGCATCAGAAATAACCTTTCCGCAATCTGCGCCTTGCTCCTCCGTTGCCCCTCTCTCAACACAGGCTTTTGCAACAAATTCAGCAACCTTTTTGGTGCGTATGCCAAGCTTGATATCAAAATCCTGCATGGCAAGCCGAACTTGGCGCTTCCAGCATTGCGAACTGACACGAGCACGAGTGTTCCCTCCGACAATTGCGGTTTTAGGAGCACCCACATCGTCACGGTTCAGGCATGTGACCGGGAAAGACTGGAGTAAGTGATATTCGATACGGGTGTTCCTGAATGGATTTGTGGTGCTCATAATAGTTAGGGATTAGTTGTTTAATGAACTTGTTATTGGGGCAATCTGAAGCAGACCAAACCCGAATGCCCGTCCGCGACCGATGCCCTGCTGGAAACTTTTAATAAAAAGAGCGCGATCAACCACTTCGAGTACACCGGTCAACTCCGCACCACCATGGGTGACGCTATGCGATTGCTTGACAAATTGCTTGACCTGTAGGGTTTTCAGCTGAAGCGTTGACGGTTGCACACTAAACCCCCATGAAGCAGGTGCTTTATCGATGAACCACCGTGTAATCTCATCACGGTCACGAAGGGCTATAATTTTGCGGCTCTGGTTGTCTCTCTTTGTCGGATTAATGAGCACTTCGAAGCGGTAACGTTCAAAAGCAAGAAACTTCTCATCGACAGTTTTAGACTCCAACGTGCCATGTGCCGGTTTAAGGGGCTCCCGATCTGAAAGCAGAAGTATCAGCCGACCATTACCGTCCCCGCCCTTATCGGCATAGAGAAAGCCGCTTGGAACGCTTGCATTTTTCTCTGCCTCGCTTCTCCGGTCTTCAAACATGCTGTAAACAACCCGATGCAGTGAGTAATCATCAGTGACTCGCAGGGTTTTGATATCTTTTGGGCCAAGCTTCAGGACGCTTGCTATCATACCGCCTCCTTTTGTGCTGGTTTCTGACCTTGTTTATAGAACTCCTGTGCCCACTGGCTTTTTATTCTTTCGCTCTCCCAATGGAATTTCAGTAATTGATCAAGCAGACGCGCATAGTCAATAGAGGAGTTTCCTCTTGACGCAATCAGGCTAAAAAGTGGACGGAGAATCCTGCATGCCTCCTCAACAGAATCACAGGCAAGCAAGCGTCGCAGTTTTGCTTTTGCCTGGTCGCTTTCTTTACCATCGTCATAACATTTGGCAATCGCCCTGCCTATACCCTCACTGCCATTATGTGCGCTCTTTTCTTTGGCGATCGCAGCCGCAATCGTTGCAAACGGCAGCCTCTCCCATGGTTTTTCCAAATCAATGTTAAAGGCCGCCAGATACTCCCAACTCTGGTATTCAGTTGCCGGGTTGTCAGCCCTCTTTAGAGTTGCCGCTACACCTTTGTTTTTTGCAATCAGGGCAATGACGAACTGTACAAATGCCAGTGATCTACCGGTTTTTATTCCAGGTTCATTATTCATGGCTTATTTTTCTACTGGTTGAGATAATCGACGAGATTCGGTCTGTTCTTTGCCCATGCATCAATCTGCCTGGCACTCTCTCTGGGGCAATAAGTGTCGTAAGCCTTTATTGCCGAGTGTGCGAATGATTTCCTAACTTTTTTGGTCTCATGGGGTGGTGCGCAGGCGTCAACCAGTTCCTGAAATCGGCGCTCGCATAATTCCCAGAACAAGGTTGCCGCCTGCCCACCCAGACTTGAATCATTCATATTCTGTGCTTTAAAAAAACCATTTGTCGAGGCATAGACTCTGGTTGATAGCTTATCAAGAGCGTTCATCTCAATCTGAAGTTGATTATACCATGTCTCACCAAGAATACTGCTCTCAAGAAAAATGACGGATTCGACAAAATCATCGTCCTGTTTGACAGACTGATCGCCGGCATTCGTGCTTACCCTGAGCCCCCCCGACCAGACGCCAATTGTTTTAAACCGGCTCCGAAACCGGACAAGACCATAGCGGATAAACTGGCAATCATAACCCTGCACGCCACCAGCACTCATAAATGCAAGTAAAGATGCAAGTTCCCGCCACGGGCGCTTGTTTGGATCAATCCATTTTATTTTTGGTGTTGCACCTTGAGTATTAACAGCCATACTTGGCTCCCGCCATCCATCTTTATGGCTTGGGTATTGCAACCCCTCTACGTAATAGATCCCATCTTCCTTTAGCAGGACAAAACGTGACAGGGCAACCAGTGTCGCCATATAAGATCTTTTCAGGCTATCTGCTACCGTACCGGATTCGCCTTCCGGCATTACTTCCCAAGGCGCAGTTCCAAGCCCTGCAGTCCAGTATGCATTTTCTTCTACCCTCTCTTGAGAGAGGAGATTCAGGAGTAGTGTCTCTATGAGGGTATTGCCAACAAGAATTGAGTGGAGATAGCCTATATAATTCCCAATACTTGGAGCTGCTTTTGCAGAACTTGTTTTACCAGCATAACCATCCGTCAGTGGGTCAAGGTTTTTTTCTGCACGTTTACCTCCTAAAGCGAAATTCATTAATGACACAATAAATACTCCCTTGTCGGCATTAGACAAAACCTTCGGCACCTGATACTGGGTAAGAATTGTGTTGTTTTCTGCCGGAAGGTCCGGATAGAACCCCATACCTATGAGTTTAGGTTGTGCACTCGTTTCAGCATTCCGGCGACCAGCATCATTTTTAGCAGCTTTTAATTCTACCCGCTTCCGTCGTTCTATGAGTCCGTTTATGGCTGGCATTTGCAGAAACGGTTTTTCGCCATAAAGCCAGAATCGATCATGCCATTTGTCGAGATATTCAAGACAATTGCGGGCAAGTTCAGTTGTCTCCAAGTTTTCAAGAGCCTCATCGTTTTCAGGTGTCGAGGCGGCCTGAGCAATGGCGAGCAACAGCTTTGTCATGGCCAACTTCTGCAAGGGATTTCCTCCAAGGCCACGATTGTCCGCTTCACTGAATATCTGCCGCAGGCTTAACTGCCCTTTGTCAATAACAGGTATCCATGGCTCGTCAATCAGATTGAATCGATTTTCAAGGGTCATATCAGTTGTAGTGCCTGGTTTATTTTTTTTTAGAACAATACCCAAGTCTTTGATTATAGCTGAGGCGATATGTCGTCGATGCGTCTGAACCCGTAAGGGATTTAAGTTCGCCATCCTCACTGACAATGGCGATACGAAGCAGGCTCTCGTCATGCTCCCTGTCACCGAGATAAAAATAACCCTTGAGCCATTCGAGATTATTGACTGGCAATGCTTCAGGAGCAAGGTAGTCGGCAACATGCACTGTCTGTTGGGCAAGAGATGCTGCAAGGTAGCGTTGCTTTAGCTTACTTTTTGCTTGTGATTGAAACGGGAGAAAAAGCTCGCTTCCGTCCAGAAGTTTCACTGTCGTACCATTCCGGTCTCGTTCATGGCGAAAAGAGTTCAAGAGCAGTACCTCAACATTCTCCTGTTCGCTATATCGGGTACTTGCTTTGCTTTCAGGCAAGGTTCTGGTCCCGACTGATATACCGCCCAAGGCTAACCGTTCAAGCATCTCCTGCCTTTTTTTGAGCACATCCTTATGTTTTTGCATGAGAGGGTTCTCGGCTTGCTCTCGGTAGGTAGCCTCAATGAGGCTTCGGATCTGGTCAGGAAGCACCAACACCGTTATTTCGCTCCACACCTCAAGGGTTCGTAACAGCACATAAGGACTATAGACTTTGGCGGTAGGACCAAATTCTTTATCAGGGTGTTCGAGTGCATGTGCATATTCTGGCTTTAGTATCCATACTTCACAACGTGAGTCAGCAGGGCGAACAGTCTCGCTATGTCGCCATAACCGGCCAATACGTTGAAGCAGCATATCCGTCGGGCAAATCTTTGTTACAAGAAAGTCTGCATCGATATCCAGCGACTGCTCCAGTACTTGCGTTCCCACCAGTATCCTGCCGCATTCACGGCGTTGCGCCGCGTTCCCCTTACTATAGCGGGTGACCCAGTACTCCTCAAGCCGCTCCCGATCAGCCTTCAAATAACGGGAGTGCAACAGACCGCACTCAATCCCCAGCCCATGAGCTCGTGCAGCTAAAATACTGTAGTTTTTTTGTGCCTCACCCACGGTATTTTCTATCCAGAGAACCTGCTGACCAAGCTCGGACCTTTTTAGTGCCTCATCAATAGCAGTATCGACATGCTTACAAGATTGAATTGCAACTGTAGTTTTGCTTTCAATTGCTGCACGTATCTCGATAGGGGCATTATCGCAATCCTTTCTTGCTGAGACTAAAGGATATGAGTTATCGGAGACTGTTTGGTTGAGTAACTTTTCTCTTCTCTCTTTGGTTAATGTTGCGCTCAGGATGATAACGGTGCACTGGAGCCCACGTAGAGTTTCAACAAGCTTATCCAGTATTGTACCCGTATAAGCATCATACGAATGGACTTCGTCCAGGATGACTACCTTCCCCGCAAGCCCGTAAGCCCTTACAAAGCCATGCTTCACATTCATCACTGCCATTAATGCCTGGTCAATTGTCCCAACTGCAAAAGGCGCTAAAATACCCCGCTTGCCGGACTGGAACCAGTTTCCCCCTGGGCCACCATCTTCTCCCATGACGATTTCTTTCAACCAGGCATTACTGTGCAGCAAAAGCGCCCGCCGATGAACACAATCAGAAGCCAGAATTCTTTCGAGGTAATCATTGACTCGATCATGTATCCTGTTCGATGTTAATTGTGTAGGCAAGGCAAAATATACGCCTGTCGCTCCACCGGAAGCCACAATGTTATATGCAGCATAAAGCGCAGCTTCAGTTTTACCAATGCCCATTGGGGCTTCAAGAATATAGATCCCAGGTTGAGAGGCTTGCTGTATAAGCACCTTCTGAATAGGCCGCGGTTCAAAACCGAATATCTCCCTAAAACTTAGGTGTTTAACAAGATTCGGCTGCACAAACCCTGCTGCATCAACCGCTTTCCTGATAGAATGCCTCCAGTCATCAGCCGGGTCATCAAAGCTTGGACCAGAACCTATCCAATCAGCTACTGTCGTAAGTCCTGAAATAGCTTTCGTCTGCAGCACGTTTGCGACTATGGGAAACTGCAACTCTGTCGCTGCCTTGATATTTTGCACAAGTTCAAAGCGTCTCTCCTGCCAAGGGTGGCCACCGAAAACTTGGTCTTCAGCAACAAGCCCGTTCAATTCAGGTGAGTAACCATGATGCTGGCCTATAATTTGAGGGATATATTTACCAGTTCTCAGGTACTGTGCCGTAGCCATGCTGATTCCAGCGTGGTGGCCCCAGTTTCTCTCCATATCAGGATTGATATGCGCAAGCCCAGAT
>CAIVSG010000095.1 GCA_903908555.1 uncultured Chlorobiaceae bacterium
GCACCTTTCAGATTGGTATCAAAGGACTCCTCGACAGAATAACAGTAACATGTCGGGCAGACCATGGCGCAGGTGCCACAGTTAAGGCATTTGTTCCCCCATTTTTCCCAGACGGGTGAGTCAAACTCAATATCGAGAATGCTTGGGAGCGCAGTGACGTCGACTTCAGAGAGAAAACTGTCTGAAATAATTTTACGGCGTTCAACAAGCCGGCAGTTGTCATCGTCATTTGGATCGCAGGTATCGAACTCTTTTAGAAAATTGAAAGCTTTCGATGAGTTGATAGAGAGGTAGTAATCCTCTCCGATATCAGAACAGAAGAGGTTGAAGCCGGTCGAAATGGTATGATGGCTCATGGACTTGCAGAAACAGTCAGGAAGCGGCAGATGGTCAAAGCCGATCACAAAGGTGTTTTTGCGTTTTGCGAGATAATAGGGAGAAGGGAAGTGGCCCTTGAGCAGAACATCGTCCAGAATATTCAGGGCACTGATATCACACGCTCTGAGACCGATAAGAACAATTGGGTTAGCCTCGTAGCTTATCTGCTGATCCCACTCCTGATCACGAAACAGAAAGCGCGATAACTCTTCACGGAATGGGAGAAAAAAGTGCTTCGCTGATGAGGCTGTTGCGGTATAGTCAAAAGCAACGTCGTCAGATGACGTTACTGGCAGAAACTGGTATACAGCTTTTCCCCGGCTGTCAGTGTCAACCTGCCGTGGTCCGAAAGAGGTATTATCCCGGAGCAGGGCGTCAGTAAACCGTTTGAACTCAGATTTTGCTATGACTTTGTATATCATGGAGCCCTACTCCTTTCCTCTTGATTTCAGGAAAAAGTTGACCAGCAAGGACTAATGCTCTCTTATCTTAAATGTAAGCAATACCTTTTTGTAAGAACACAACTCCAATAGTTAAGGTTGCCATTTATTTTTTAAATCCTTTTTTCAAGCACGTAAACCTTGTCATGTTTTCTAACCTTTGAGCACTTGACGGTCACGCTATCACCCTTACCCGCAGCAGTGGCAGGCAGATCGTTTGCATAAAAAGAATCAGCCATCACTGTTACCACTCCCGTTTTAGCTCCCAGAATAGAGAGCTTTTCGCCACTCTTAAGACCTCTGGCACAGATGATGATTTCTGCCACTCCGGCTTTCGGGTAATATTTCTTTACGTTGCCGATAAAAATTTTCTTTTCCTCTGCCATTGAGCCATACTCTCTTGTCCAAGCCTCAATGGGTTTCCCGAAATAAAACCCTTCAGAAAATCCGCGGTTGTAGACAAGTACAAGCTCTTTTTTCAGCGTGCTAGTCAGTGCATTGTACTGTGTTCTGAACTGCGGGTCGTTCCGATGCTCTTTACAGAAGTCAATTGCTTTGCGATATGCCGCTGTGACTGTATTGACATATTCAGGGCTGCGGCTTCTCCCTTCAATCTTGAACCCACTGATTCCTGCTTCAATAAGGACATCTATAAATTCGATGGCGCAAAGGTCCTTGGGGCTCATGACATAGTCGGTGCCGATTTCAAGCTCCTCGTTTTCCTCAGGATCGGTAATGATATACTGTCGCCGACAGGGTTGAACGCACTGACCGCGGTTTGCCGAACGGCCGAAAACCTCCTGCGACATAAAACATCGCCCCGAAACAGCGACGCACATCGCCCCGTGAACAAAGCATTCAATGCGCACGTCAAGCCCGTCAGCTTTTATTTTTCCTGTAATGTATCGCACCTGTTCCAGGGTAAGTTCCCTTGCCAGAACAATCATTTTAGCTCCAAGTCCGGCATAAAACTTTACCGCACTGTAGTTGCTGACGGAAGCCTGTGTGGAAATATGAAATGGCA